>CAUAGV010000057.1 GCA_958428675.1 uncultured Collinsella sp. | reverse complement strand
TACGCGTTTTCTTTACGCCCGCGCCCTGCACAGAGTTCGATTCTCCGCGGTATCTGTAAGTAATACAAAAGCAGGTAGAGACACTTCTCTACCTGCCTGTTACATATGGTGGAGGCGCGGAGAATCGAACTCCGGTCCACGAAGCCCCCCTGATTGGCATCTCCAAGCTCAGTCGCTGATTTAGTCTCGGACGCTTTGCGCGCAGCGACACGCTCGCGGCATCCCAACCGGTTCGGTCTTAGCCCGCGCCATACCGATTACGTGCGCGGGAGCATTCCCCTAACATGACGTCGCGCCGGTGTCGGGGAAATCACCGGGTTGACGCGCCGCTATAAATTAAGCTGCGAGAGCCATAGGCTCAAAAGAAGAGTTGTTGTCAATTCAATTTGACGGTACCCCTGTTTAACGAGGCGAGGAGACCTCGGCTTGCTTCCTCTCTCAGAGCTATCGTGTCGAAACCAGTCGCCCCCGGATGTCGGGAAAGTCTGGATGGTATCGGGCCTGCAAACACCCGATAACCGTCGACTTTTCAAGGAACATGCGGGGCGAGCCCCGCTCGTGGATAGCTATCTTACCACGTTCTAAAGGCAGACAGCTGTTCTATGCACGAGCTGTGAAGACCCCAATGTGCGCCGCACTTCGCACTTTTGCCACCGAACTCGTCACGTATATTTTCGCCAAACAAAATTGACCCGTCGAAAGGACCGTTATGGATACCAAGCAGCAACTCGTCAATGCCCTCGCAGGCCTGGGCTCAACCATTACCGAAGCTATGGATGTCATCGAAGGCTTTGTCCCCTGCGGACATCCCGCCCTCACGGTTTCGAACGCTCTTGTTGCGCTAGACGCTGACGATGATGCAGCTCTCGCCCAGCAGCTTGAGACCGTCGAGGGCTTTATCGACCACGTGAGCGAGAACCGCGGCGTGCCCGCCTACCACGGCATCGAGGTCGAGCTCGCGGGTCCCAAAGCCAATCTGCTCGCAGCAATCCGCGAGGTAGGCGCCCTTATGCAGGCCGCAGGCGTCAAGAACACCCAGGTCAACGAGTGGGTCTACCGAAGCCTGGCCGCACTCGACAGCTCCGACGAAAAGGCAGCCGAGCTGCTCGCAGAAAGTCCCGCCATTAAGGCCGAGCTTTTGTAAATAGCAGACGCGGGTCCCTTGGCGCATCGTCGTCCAAGAGGCCCGCAAACAATTCGCGTCAACCGATAGCCGCGCGGCCGCGTTCGGCCAAAGCAAGAATCGGCATCATTTGACGAGGTGTCTTTGCTGCAAGATCAGCATGTTCGAGCAGTTTGCGATCGTTGGTCACCAAGTAATCGACCTGCGCGCGCTTGCACGCGGCGAGCACCAAGTTGTCCTCGTAATCGCGATGGAGCGCTAAGTATTTGTCGGCCAGCCAAAGGTCCGACGCATCTGCACCCACGGCCGTGGCGTTGTCGGTCATATTCCGAACAAACGCCAGCGCCGCATCGCCAATTGCGCGGGCAGAAGCCTCGTCGAGCACTCCCCCGTTGGCAAGAACGCTACGCTTCAGCTCGTGTTGGACAACGTACAGCACGTCCTTGGCGATATGCACCGGAAAGAACAACGTTGCGCCCGATTCCGTCGCCCGCCCAATAAACGCACGCGCGGCAAGCGACTCGGCATGGTCGACGCAAAACGAATCGACCCATACGTTGGCATCCACCATTATTTTGAGGGGAGCCCCGTTCACAGGATCATCCCCTTTTGGCGATAGTGCTCGTCCATGGTTTCGGAATAGATTGTGTCCCAATCGCGGTCATCGGATGTAGACGATGTATCGACACCCAGGTCCGCGTAAAGTTGATCCGCCGCCGCCCACGACGCGGCGAACGGTGTATCGGGCGCGACGGTCTGTTGCCGGCCATCAACGGCAGACAGCACTTCCTCGCACTGCCCGCCACCCTGCGCGACCTTGGCCACCACCTTTTTGATGAGCTCGGGCAGTGACCTGCCCGAAAGCTGCAGCGCTTCCTCGGCGCGCTCTTTAACCGAGCGATCTACGCGAACATTCACCTGCGCCATGCTGCCAACGGTAGCCATCTCAACCTCACCTTCAGCATTTACTAGCATTGCTAGCACGAGCATATATCCGAGCTAACATCTCGTCAAACAAAAGAAGGCCTGCACCCTGGCGGCTGCGGTGCCGTCCGAATGCAGGCCATAAACTCAAGCAAAAGCGCTAGCGTAGATAGGCTTTCGCGTTGCTCAGACTGTAGGCAATCGTCGATCCGTTGTGCAGCAACGACGACGTCTGCGGGGTAATCGCGCCGGTAATACCCAATGCCAACAGCGCCGAGTTGGTGAGCATCACCTTAGAGTAGGAGCTCGTCAGACGATCAATGAGGCCCTGGCTCATGCGGCGCAGACGCACAATCGCGGCCAGATCCGTATCGGTCAGGATGATATCGGCGACCTCCTTGGCAATGTCGCTTCCGCCACCCATTGCCAGCCCCACGTCGGCCAAACCGAGCGCCGGCGAATCGTTGACGCCGTCACCCACCATGGCAACGTGGCGCCCCTCGCGCTTAATCCGCTCCACGTAGGCGTACTTGTCCTCGGGCAGCAGCTCGGCCTTAAACTCGTCGACACCCGCCTCACGCGCGATGCGCTCGGCCGTGCGCTCGGAATCGCCCGTGAGCATGACCACGTGCTTGACGCCCAGCGCATGCAGGTCGGCAATGGCCTCGCGCACGCCGGGTTTGAGCGGGTCCTCGATGCCGAGTACGCCCACGACCGTGCCGTCGACCGCCAGATACAGCGGCGACAGGCCCTGCATCTGGGTCTCGATGCGCTCCTTGATGTCGGATTCGAGCTGTGCGCCCTCGTCCTCAAATACAAAGTGCGCGGAACCGATGATGGCACGACGTCCTTCGATGGACGAAGCGATGCCGTGCGCCACGATGTACTCGACGGCGGCATGGCGTTCGCGGTGCTCGAGCCTACGCTCGCGGGCGGCGTTGACCACGGCGCGTGCCACCGGATGCGGGAAATGCTCCTCCAGGCAAGCGGAAAGGCGCAGGACCTCGTCCTCGCTCCAGCCATCGGTGGTGAGCACGCAGGCAAGACGCGGCTGCGCCTCGGTAAGCGTGCCGGTCTTATCAAACACAATGGTGTCGGCCTTGGCAAACGACTCAAAGTACTTGGCGCCCTTGACCATCACGCCCATCTTGGCAGCATCGCTCATGGCGGTCATGACGGCGACGGAACCCGTAAGCTTAAGCGCGCACGAGTAGTCGACCATCAGCGCCGCTGAGGTCTTGATGAGGCTGCGGGTGGTAAGCGCAACCAGGCCCGCGAGCAGGAAGTTCCACGGGACGATCTTGTTGGCAAGGTCCTCCATATGCGACTGGCCCTCGGACTTAAGCGAGTCGGCCGTCTGCACGAGCGAGACAATTGAGAGCAGCTTGGTCTGAGCCGTGTTAGCGCGCACGCGAACCAAGATGCTGCCGTCTTCCACGACGGTGCCGGCGAACACGTCGTCGCCCACGCTGCGCTCGACGGCCAGCGGCTCGCCGGTCAGGGTCGCTTGGTTGACCATAGCGCTCCCCTGCTCGACAACACCGTCGATGCAAATGGACATGCCAGTGCGCACGGCAACCAGATCGCCGGGCTCAAGCTCGGTGGCAGCAACGCTTACCTCGGTGTCACCGACCACTTTTTGCGCCTTGTCGGGCACATCGAGCAGCGAGTTGATGAGCTCGTTTTCGCTCATGGCGCGGGTGTAGTCCTCGCGCAGCTCGCCCACGTTGAGCAGGAACATCGTGTGGCCCGCGGTGTCGACATCACGTTTGACAAACGAGATACCGATGGCCGAAGCGTCGAGCACGGGAACGGTCAGGCGCGGCTGCGCCAGCTCATGAAGGGCAGCGCGCAAAAATGCCATGTAACCGGCCACGACAAACACCGCACGCAGAGGCGTCGGCAAGAACCAGCGGCGCGCGTAGTGGGCGCCGATAAGTGTGGCAAGATCCATGACGAGCTTGTGCTTGCGTGGCTCAAGCTGCATCACGTAACCCGTCTTTGCGTCGGCGATGGCCTGAGCGTCGAGCGCACCGACGGCGGCCAGCACGGCATCGCGACACGGCTCGTCATATTCGAGCGCCATCTGGCCAATACGGCCGTAGACGCGCACCTTGCGCACACCATCGATTTCGCCACTGAGCTTTAGAAGCGCATCGAGATCGCTCTCTGGCACAGGACCCGCCAACTGGAGGCGGGTCCTGCCGGGGATCTCGCTGATAATCGAGAATCTCATTATTTATGCCTGGGAGTGCTACTCGGCTGCGTTGTCCGCGGCGGCCTCGCTCTGGGTGATGTAGGCAGCCTCGGCAACCATGTCATCGACATTGGCCTTGGCCTGCTCGACCATGTCCTGGTAGCCGTTCTTGATGCGCATACCGCACGCAATACCCTGCACGCAGGCATTCTTGACCGGAGCGCTGGTAAGCAGCTTGATGCCGGCCGTGCCAAGCAGAAAACCGCCACCGACAAGCAGGGTATTGAACGTCGACTTCTTCATGTTGCTTCTCCCTTTTGCCGCATTGGACGCGGCATGGTGCTTCAGCACCCGAGTAAACAAGTTTGCTCGAGCACGCTTTTGAAATATCTCAATTTTATCCAACTATCTAGGTCAGCCATGGCTAACCTTTTGAAAATTAACGATGCGGAGTAACCGATTGTCAATGTGACAAAGGGACAGTCCCTTTGTCACATTCCTACAGCTGCCAGGCAGCCGCTTCCTTTTGCAGCGCAACCATGCGGGCGAATTCTCCGCCTGCCGCCTTGAGCTGCGCCGGAGTGCCCTGTTCAGCAACCACACCATCCTTGAGCACAACGATCTTATCGGCATTTTCTACCGTGCGCATACGGTGGGCGATCACGATAACTGTCTTGCCTGCGAGCAGGCGGGAGAGCGCCTGCTGCACCACGGTCTCGTTCTCCACATCCAAACTCGCCGTCGCCTCGTCCAGCAACACAATCGGCGCATCTTTGAGCAGCGCGCGGGCGATGGAGATGCGCTGGCGCTCGCCGCCGGACAGCTTAGAGCCGTTCTCGCCAATCATAGTGTCATAGCCCTGCGGCATGCGGCTCACGAACTCGTCGCAGTTGGCGGCACGCGCAGCAGCAAGCACTTCCTCATCGGTGGCATCGCGACGGCCAAGGCGGATGTTTCCCATCACTGTGTCGTCAAAAAGCAGTACGTCTTGGAACACAATGGCGTAATCACGCAGCAGCACCTCGGGATCAACGCTCGCAACATCCACGCCACCCACGGTGACCGTGCCTTCGGTGGCATCCCAAAAGCGCGCGGCCAGGCGGCTCACCGTAGACTTACCGGAACCCGAAGGACCGACCAGCGCCGTAACTTCGCCTTCCTTGGCGGTAAAGCTCACATCGGTAAGAACTTTCTCGCCGGCGCGGCCGTCCTCGCCCGCACCATAGCCAAATGCCACGTGATCGAACACCACGTCATGGCCCACGGGCTCAAACTGCTCGCTGCCCCACGCCACAGGCTCTTCCATGATGGAGCGCATGCGCTTGGCCGACGACTCGGCGGCAAACAGCTCGGACATCAGCATCAGTGCCTGATCGAAGGGTGCATAGATGCGGCTCACCATGAGCAGGAAGGCAAACATCACCAAAAAGTCGACCTGGCCGGAGGCGACCATCGCAGTACCCGTGACCAACGTGGTGGCAATCCCCAGGCGCAGGATGGCAAAGGCGGAGTTGACCAAAAGCCCGTTGGCGAGCTCACCTTTGGTGGTCTCGCGCTCCTCGGCATCGATCACGGCGTTGAGCCCCTCAAGATAATGGGCCTCCTGGTTGGTGGCGCGGATCTCGCGCACGCAGTCGAGCGTCTCCTGGATCGCCTCGGTGACCTTGACCTTCTCGGCGCGCACGCGGTCGAACACCGGAGTCATGGGGCCGCGTGTCAGATACAGCACGGCAAAGGCCACGGGCACGCTCCAAAACGCCGCGATCGCCAGCTGCCAGCAAAAGAACAGCGACGCCACGAACACAATGGCGCTTGCAATGATGGCGCCCCAGAGTTCTCCCAGCACATGGCTGTAGGCATGCTCCATGGCCTGAACGTCGCCCATGATGGTTTCGGTTAGATCGGCCAGATCACGACGGCCGAAAAACGACAACGGCAGTTTGCGCAAGCGCTCGGCAATCCCCATGCGCTGCTTACCGCACTCCTCGTAAAAGATGCAGTAGGTGTAGTAATACTGCTGCCAGTTAGAGGCAAAGAGCAACACAAAAAAGACCAGGAGGCCGCCCACGATCGGCAGGGCATCCGGCAGGTCGGCACCGGTGACGAGATGTTCGACAAAACCGGCCATGACCAGGAACAATAAGCCCATGCCGGCCATGGTAATGAGATTGGTGAGCGTGGTCCAGAAAATGCCGCGTTTTACGCCGGCGACGCCTTTATCGGATAGGAAATACTTCTTTTGGAATGAGGCGAACATTTAGGCCTCGCCTCCCTTCGTGACGGCGGCATCCGCGGTCGCTGCAGTGATTTTCCAGCTCGCGGCCTGTTCGTATTCGGCCCACATCTTGGCGTACAGGCCGTTTTGGGACAGCAGCTCGGCATGAGTGCCAGCCTCCTGCACGCTACCCTGGTTGAGCACCACGATTTGGTCTGCGCCCACTACAGTCGAGAGTCGGTGCGCAATCATAATGACCGTGCGACCCGCCGCCAGCTTGCTAAAGGCGCGCTGGATGAGCGCCTCGTTCTCGGGATCGGCAAACGCCGTGGCCTCATCGAGCACCACGATAGGCGCGTCTTTAAGGATCGCGCGGGCGAGTGCCACGCGCTGGACCTCGCCGCCCGAAAGATATGCTCCGCCGGCACCGAGCATGGTATTGATGCCCTGTGGGAGCTTGGCCACAATGTCGTCGCACTGAGCTGCGGAGAGGGCCGCACGCACTTCATCGTCGGTGGCCGTAGGCTTGGAGGCGCGCACGTTATCGGCAAGTGTTTGCCGGAACAGCTGGTTGGTCTGGAACACGAAGGCGACCTGGTCCATAAGCTCGTGCGGATCCATATCGCGAACGTCCACACCGCCTACGAGCACTCGACCCGAAGAAACATCCCAAAAACGCGGGATCAGGCTGGCGCAGGTTGACTTACCGCCGCCCGAGGGACCCACCAGGGCGAGGGTGCTACCCGCGGAAACGCTAAAGCTCGCATGGTTGACGGCAGGCGCTTCGGCACCCTCGTAGGTAAAGCTCACGTCCTCAAAGCGCACAGCGCTACCGGCGGAGTGCTTGGGCTGGGCAGGCACGGAGAGCTGCTTGGAATCCATGACGCTTCGGATGCGGGCCAGCGAGTCGGCACTCATCTGAAACGCTTCGCCCACAAACATGAGCTTGGTCATGGCCGTCGGCACCACGGCCGAAAATATCGCGTAAAACGCGAAGTTGACCATAAAGTGCGCGAAGTCTGTCTCGCCCGGCGCCAACAGCAACGCCACGGGCAACAGGAATGTCACAAGGCCATTGAGCGCGGTAAGGTTGAGCACCTGCGGACCTCGGCAGAACGTGCCCGCATAGCTTTGCGCCATGTCGGCGTATTCGGCGATCGCGTCGTGGAACGCCTTAAAGGAGTAGACCGTCTGCTGAAATACCTTGACCACGGGGATACCGCGTACGTATTCGGTGCCGGTCTTGTTCATCTTGACCAGCGCGCCCATGTAGGCCTTCATGAACTCGGCGCCTTTGCCGCCCATCATGGTGGCCATGGCGCCAAGCGAAACGACTACCGAGATAAGGCATGCCGCGCCCAAACGCCAATCGAGGGCGAAAAGCAGCACGAGCAGGCCCACGACCATGGCGGTGGCGCCGGCGATATCGGGCAGCATATGCGCGAGCAGAGTCTCGGTGGAGGCGGCGCATCCGTCTACGATGCGGCGCAGCTCACCGGTGGCGTGCGTGTCAAAGTAGCCGAGCGGTAGCTTAAGCAGATGCTCGCTCGTAGTCTTGCGGATATTGGACGCGCAGCGAAACGCAGACAGGTGCGTGCACATGAGCCCCATGAAATAGACCACGATGCTTGCCAGCGCAAACCCCACGGCCCACCAGCCATACGTCGCGACGTCGCAGGCTTCGCTCCAGTTAGGTGCCACGGCGATCAGATCGCGCGCGACAAGCCAAATGCACACGTACGGGCCAAAGCTCAGCAGCTGCGAGAGCGCCGAGAGAGCCATGCCCAAATACGTTAGGAATTTGCGGTCGTCGGCATATGCAAGCAGCTCGCCGATACCGCCGTCTTCCCTTTTTGATCCCTTTGCCATGAGATTCCTTTCTAACGGCTTGAGAGTTAACCGTAATGAACTTATCATTGATATGTTAGCCATGGCTCACAATCGAGCCAGGCGTGGACGTTTCTGCAAAGGAAAGGGACGCTTTTGCAAATACGGCGGGCAGCGACCGACATAACCGAGCTCTACGCACCGCAGTTTGAGCAGTTTGGCCTGGAGCTTACCGGCAAGGGCGCCGTCTTTACCGGCGAGGTGGCAAACGACCGGGCGCACGGCCGCGCATGGATCATGCCCCTCTCCCCCACCTGCATCGTCATGGAGCATTTCATTACCCCGACGCACGATATGTACCTGGCCGAATACACACCCGAGCCATACGCCTGCGTGAGCGAGGTCAGCGCGCCCACACTTATATGCATGCCCGAGGCTGGCATAACGCCTGCGAACCTTAAACCCTTGCATGGACCGTGGCCAAACAATGCCGTGTGCAGCTTTATCCAAGATAGCTGCGGCGAAGAACTAAGCCCGCTGCTTGCGGGACAGCTTTATCACTCGCGCTCGGTGCTCTTTTTGCCTGGATATTTTGAGGAACTGGAGCACCGCTATCCCACTGAGTTCGCGGGGGTCTTTGAGGCGTTTGCCGAGTCATGGCACGAGGAGGCGACGTCTGCCATCTGCCACACGCTGCGCCGGATTAACGAGGAACGCGCCCGCACCGTAGGCGGACACGTCTATATGCAAGGCATCGTGGAGACCATGGTCGCGGAGCTCGCCTGTTCGCGCGCGGCCCACAAGCAGGCGCGGCAGGCGGCAGACACACGCGTCAGCATAACCATTGCCGAAGAAGCAACGGCAATGATTGAGCGCGCGCTCGACAAAGGCAGACGTGTGGGTATCAACGAGGTGGCCGAGAGGCTCTACACAAGCCGCTCCAAACTATGCGCTACCTTTAAGGCCCAAACTGGCGAGTCCCTGGGCGCCTACATTCGCAGACGCCGTATGGAGCGAGCACAGGACCTTTTGTCAGATAGCTCGCTTACGATAGCGCAGGTAGCAGAGCGTCTAGGCTACCCTCAGCAGGCCGCCTTCGCCCAAGCATTCAAGCAACACACCGGCACCACCCCCACCACCTGGCGCTCCCAACATTTATAAAGAATGAGGGCGCCAACGGCGCCCTCATTCACCAAATTCAATTCAGCCACGCCTGACCCGAACGGCCGAGT
>CAUAGV010000056.1 GCA_958428675.1 uncultured Collinsella sp. | reverse complement strand
CTACGTTATGTACGCTCCAGCTACCGCCGACGAGATCGAGGCCATCTTTGCCAAGGGCCTTGCCGCCGAGCCGCTTACCGAGGACGAGGTCCGCAAGTACAAGACGGCCTTTATGCAGTTCGTCGCCGGCGAGTATGTCCGCCTTGGCTGGGCCATGCAGCTGCACTTTGGCTGCAAGCGTGACAACAACCGCGCTATGTTCGCCAAGCTCGGTCCCGACACCGGCTACGACTGCATCTCCAACTACACGCCGTCCGACCAGCTGGCCGATTTCCTCAACTCCATCCAGGAGTCCACGGGTCTGCCCAAGACCATCCTGTACAGCCTGAACCCCATCGACAACACCATGATCGATACCGTGATGGGCTGCTTCCAGGAGGCTCCGACCGCCGGCAAGATCCAGAACGGCTCTGCCTGGTGGTTCAACGACAACGAGGTCGGTATGCGCGAGCAGCTCACGGCTCTGGCTAACGAGGGCGTGCTGGGCAACTTTGTGGGCATGCTTACCGATTCCCGCTCCTTCCTGTCCTACCCGCGTCACGAGTACTTCCGTCGAGTGCTGTGCGGCGTGATCGGCGAGTGGGTCGAGCAGGGCAAGTATCCGGCCGACATGGAGCTGCTGGGAGCCATCGTGCGCGACATTAGCTACAACAACGCGGTCCGCTACTTTGGCTTTGACCTGGATACCGTCGAGGCCTAAACCCGCATCGAACCACACCGAACTCGGGAGCGCCGTTGCCACACGCGGCGCCCCCGTTTTGCCCGCACGCTAACAGCAATCTAAGGAGAGACATCGATGGAGAACATCAGCTACGAGACGCTCGAGAAGATCGGCTACAAGGGTTACCTGCTGCCCAAGGACGCGCCCGAGAAGGTTCTGCAGTTTGGCGAGGGCAATTTCCTGCGCGCTTTTGTCGACCGCTTCTTTGACATGGGCAACGAGGCAACCGGCTGGAACGGCAAGGTTGTCATGGTACAGCCCATCAGTGGCGCCTTTGGCTTTGCCGACGGCATCAATGCCCAGGACGACCTGTACACCGTGCTGGTGCGCGGCAAGGAGAACGGCAACACGGTTGACGAGTCCCGCGTGATCAGCGCCTGCAGCCGCTGCCTCAATCCGTACCGCGAGGCGGACTACCGCGCCATGATGGAGGTCGCCGTCTCCGACGATTTGGAGATTATCGTCTCCAACACCACCGAGGCCGGTATCGCCTACGATCCGTCCTGCAAGGCCGACGACATGCCGCCCGCGAGCTTCCCCGCTAAGCTTGCCCAGGTGCTCCACACCCGCTGGGCCGCCGGCAAGCCGGGCGTCATCGTGCTCGCCTGCGAGCTCATCGATCACAACGGCGAGGAGCTGCTGCGCATCATGAACCAGTACGTGAGCGACTGGGGCTGGGAGGACGAGTTTGCGCAGTGGATGGCCAACGACTGCACCGTCTGCACCACGCTCGTCGACACTATCGTCCCCGGCCGCATCCGCGACCCCAAGGAGGCCGCTGCCGTGGCCGAGCGCCTGGGCTACGAGGATCCTTTCCTGGCCGTGCGCGAGCCCTTCCAGATGTGGGGCATCCAGGGCGACGAGTCGCTTGCCGAGAAGCTTCCCTTCGTGAAGGTCGGCCTGCCGGGCGTCTTTGTGACCCCCGATGTCACCCCGTACAAGAAGCGTAAGGTCCGCATCCTCAACGGTGCCCACACCGCCTTCGTTCCGGGCTCCTGGGTTGCCGGCTTTGATATCGTGCGCGATTGCATGCACGACGAGACCGTTCGCGGCTTCATGAACACCATGCTCTACGACGAGGTCATCCCGACGCTTGCCGCCGATCTGGATGTCGAGGACTGCAAGGCCTTTGCCGCCGCCGTCGAGAACCGCTTCGACAACCCGTTTATCGACCACGCGCTGCTCTCCATTTGCCTCAACTCCACGGCCAAGTGGCGCGCTCGCGACCTGCCCACGCTCAAGGACTATGTTGCCGAGACCGGCAGCCTGCCCAAGTGCCTGGCCACGAGCCTCGCTACGCTCATCGCCTTCTATACGCAGGAACTTGTTGCTCGCGAGGGCGATGGCCTGCACCTGCGCCGCGCCGACGGCACCGAGTACACCGCTCAGGACGACGCCTTCGTGCTCGATTTCTACGCCGCCCACGCCGGTGCAGACGATGCCGAGCTGGTGCACGACGTGCTCAGTAACGAGCAGATGTGGGGCGAGGACCTTACGCAGATTGCCGGCCTTGAGGAGTTCGTCGTCAACGCGCTTGCCGTCGTGCGCGTCGAGGGCGCCAAACAGGCCTTCGCCAACGCCCAGGCCTAAATCCTTCTGTGCGCCCGTCGGGAAACTGGCGGGCGCCCGCTGACTTCTGCTCAACCTGTAGGGTTAGGACCATTTGTAATGAACACTATCCAGATCAATCCGGCCGATAACGTGATCGTCGCGCTGTCGCCGCTCGCCAAGGGCACCGCCGTCGCGGTCCCCGGGGTGGGCGAGGTCGTGGCCGCGGAGGATATTCCGCAGGGCCACAAGATGGCCGTGCGCGCCATTGCGGCGGGGGAGGACGTCGTCAAGTACGGTCTTCCTATCGGCCACGTGACGGGCGACATCCAGCCCGGTCAGTGGCTTCATACACATAACGTCAAGACCAACCTTTCGGGCGAGGTCGAGTACGCTTACAACCCGACGCATCCGGTCGTTGAGCCGGTTGAGCCCGAGACCTTTATGGGCTTCCGCCGCGCTGACGGCCGCGCCGCCACGCGCAACGAGCTGTGGATCATCCCCACGGTCGGCTGCGTCAACGAAGTCGCACGTGCCATGTGCGAGCAGGCTCAGGATCTGGTCGAGGGTTCGCTGGAGGGCGTTTACTACTTCCCGCATCCCTTTGGCTGCTCGCAGACCGGTGCCGACCATGCCCAGACGCGCCGTCTGCTGGTGGCGCTCTCGCGTCACGCAAACGCTGCGGGCGTGCTGTTCCTGTCGCTCGGTTGCGAAAACTGCACGCACCAGCAGGTGCTCGACGAGCTCGGTGACTTCGATCGCGAGCGTGTTCGCTTCCTCACCTGCCAGGATGTAGCCGACGAGCAGGTCGAGGGCCACAAGATTCTGTCCGAGCTGGCCGACCTGGCCAAGCAGGCCAAGCGTGAGCCCATTCCGGCCTCCGAGCTGGTCATTGGCCTTAAGTGCGGTGGCTCTGACGGTCTTTCGGGCATTACCGCCAACCCCACGATCGGTCGCGTGAGCGATATGGTTGTCGCTCGCGGCGGCACGTCGGTGCTCACCGAGGTTCCCGAGATGTTTGGCGCGGAGAGCATTCTGCTCGATCGCTGTGAGAGCCAGGACGTCTTTAACGCAGCGGCCGACATGCTCAACGGCTTTAAGGACTACTTTATCAGCCACGGCGAGGTCGTCTATGAGAACCCGAGCCCCGGCAACAAGGACGGCGGCATTACCACGCTCGAGGACAAGAGCTGCGGCTGCGTGCAAAAGGGCGGATCTGCCCCCATCGTCGATGTGCTGCCGTATGCCGGTCAGGCTACCAAGCATGGCCTGAACATGCTGTGCGGTCCGGGCAACGACATGGTATCCACTACGGCCCTGACGGCTGCCGGCTGCCACGTGATTCTGTTCTCGACCGGCCGCGGCACGCCGTTTGGCGCACCGGCGCCTACCCTCAAGGTGTTCACCAACCAGCGTCTGTGCGACCACAAGGCCAACTGGATGGACTTTAACGCCGGCGTGGTCGCCACGGGCGAGCGTACGCTCGACGAGGCTGCCCACGACCTGTACCAGCTGGTGCTAGAGACGGCGAGCGGCAAGCTTACGAGTGCCGAGCGTCGCGGCTGCCACGAGATCAGCATTTGGAAGGATGGCGTCTGCCTGTAGCGGTAAATGGGTTCGCATAGGGCACTATTGACCATGGCCCCGTCGGGAGTGTTCCCGGCGGGGCCATGTTTGTTCTGCCTGTTCGGGCGTGTCTTTCTGAGGGTACGGGAGCGGCGAAAACAATAAACGTTCACCTAATCGACCTCAAATTTAAACCCACTCAATACCCATGTAATCGTGATTTTTTTCAAGTCAGATGTCCGTTTAACGGCAAAAAACGACCGTTCAAGGATAATATACAAGTGAACGTTCACCTTTCATAAGCAATCGCGCATAATCTAACTAAACGTTCACCCTGAACGGCATGCAGACAGACGTCGGTATGGACTCCAATGTCTTGTTCCAAGACAATCGAGAAAAGAGAGGGAGCTCGATGACTAACAAGATCGGTAAAAAGCGCAAGATCACATTCTGGACGCGCTTGGGCTTTGGTATGGGCGGCATGCTCAACTCCGGTGCCCTGAGCTTTACGCACAGCTACATGGTGCTGTTCCTGTCCACGGAGTGCGGTCTGTCCGCAGGCGAGGCTGCGCTGATCAGCTCGTTCGCCATCTACCTCAACGCCATTCTTTGCCCGCTGATGGGTTTTGTGGCTGATAACTTCTATGCCACCAAGATTGGCCGCATCTTTGGCCGCCGCCGTTTCTGGATTTTGCTGGCTATCCCGATGATGGTCGCCGAGCCGCTCATCTTTGTGGCTACGCCGTTTGGTTTCCCGTACTACTTTGTGCTGTACCTGATCTACAACGTCGCGTACACGTTCTGCACCGCCAACCTGTCGCCGCTTACCATCGAGATGACCGACGACTTCAAGGAGCGTACGTACCTCACCGGCTACAAGCACCTCTTTGGTAACGCCGCCGGCTTCCTGATGGCAGCACTCGTCGGCTTTGGCTTTGGCACCTTCGGCGAGACCAACCCGTTCAGCTACTTCATCATCGCTACGATCAACGCTTCGGTCATGGCAATCTCGCTGCTGTGCGTGTACCTGTCCACGTGGGAGCACACCCCCGAGGAGGTCGCTCAGGAGAAGATCGAGAGCGTCGGCGAGGGTATCAAGAAGTTCTTCATCGACGTTGTCTCCACCTTCCGCAACAAGTCCTTCCGCAAGGTCCTGTACGCACAGGTCTCCACGAAGCTCGCTGCTGCCTGCTGGTCTGCCTGCCTGTCCTTCTTCATCGTCTACTGCCTGCAGATTCCTAAGTCCTACGAGTCCGTGATGGAGATGCCTGGCAAGGTCGTCGCTATCGTCTGCACCGCCATCTGGGTCGCTCTCATGGCCAAGAAGGGCTTCCACAAGTCTTGGTACCTGGCCAACGTCGGTTGCGCTGCGTGCATCATCGCCTACAACTACTTCGCCTTTGGTCAGATCAATGGCACCTCCACGGTCGCCATCGCCATGATCGCCTACCCCATCATCTTCGCCATCTGGAAGTTCTTCTACGTCGGCTTCCAGTACCTGCCCGATGTTCTGCTCAACTACATCCCCGATGTCGATGAGCTCATCACCCTGCGTCGTCGCGAGGGCATCTACAGCTCCGCTCAGCAGCTCTGCCAGCAGATCGCCCAGGCTATCGCCGTTAACGCATGGGCCATCGTCCTTGCTGCCTCCGGCTTCATTCAGACCGCCGGCAACAGCGACGCTGTGACCCAGCCCGCCACCGTGCCTCTGTACATCTGCGGCTACATGCTCATCGGCTGCGCCGGCTTCTTCCTGCTCGCGGCTGTCCTTGCCCGCGGCATCAAGATCGACAAGGAGCAGTGCGACGTCCTTTGCGACGAGATCCGCCGCGTCAAGGAGGGCGGCAAGATGGCCGACGTCAAGCCCGAGGTCAAGGCGCTTTGCGAGGAGCTCTCCGGCTTTAAGTACGAGGACTGCTTTGCCCACAACAACGTTGGCTTCCAGGACGGTAGCGTAACCCCCGCCGAGTAAGGCCGACATATCGTCCAAATCACAGGGCCGTGCCACCGGAATTCCGCCGGCAGGCACGGCCCTTTTTCAACAGCGTACAATTTGCCTTTAGAGCATCTTTTTGAGGGAGAAATCCATGGAGACGAACGTTATCTGGCGCAACGCCCGCGCGGCCGTGATCGAGCTTGACGACGGCGGCTACTTTACCTGTGCCGATACGTGGGAGATCTTTGTCAACGACGAGCCCGCCGGTACCACGAATACGGTCGAGACCTATCTCGACGGCCTGACCCCCGGCAAGCGCAACCTGGTTCGTTTTGTTTGTGGCGAGCGTGAGCTGAGCGTAGGTGTCACCACGCCGGCTGAGCCTTTTACCATCAACGTTCGCGACTGTGGCGCCAAGGGCGATGCCGAGCATGATGACACCACCAACATCCAGGCTGCCATCATGGCCTGTCCCAAGGACGGGCGCGTGCTGATTCCCGCCGGCAGCTATCGTATCAAGTCCCTCTTCCTTAAGAGCAATATCAACATCGAGCTCGCCGAGGGAGCGGTGCTGCTGGCTCGCCACGATCGTGCGGCGCTTGCCTACATTCCGGGCACGGTCACGGGCGACGAGGGTGCTGGGTATGCTGGCACCGATATGCTGCCCCTGGGCCGCTGGGAGGGCGAGAGCTTCTCGACATACTGCTCTACCTTTACGGGTCTGAGCGTGCACGACGTGTGCATCTATGGTCGCGGCGCGATCGACGGTCAGACTGATTTTGCCGAGGACAACTGGTGGAACAAGGACTTTAAGAACATCTTCCGTCCTGAGGAGGGCCGCGAGGTCGCCCGCCCGCGCATGATTTTCCTGTCCGAGTGCCAAAACGTGAGCTTGGCCGGCTTCACCGTCCGCAACAGCCCGGCGTGGAACATCCACCCCATCCTGTGCGAGCACGTCGATGCGCTCTGCCTGTCCATCGAGGGCCCCAAGAACTCCCACAACACCGACGGTTTCGATCCCGAGAGCTGCGGCTTTGTCCGCATCCTTGGCTGTCAGTTCTCGGTGGGCGACGACTGCATCGCCATCAAGAGCGGCAAGCTGGGCATTGAGCCCGAGCTTCGTCCCGCCACGCACGACGTGCTGATCTCTCACTGCTACATGCACGATGGTCACGGCGCCGTGGTCCTGGGTTCAGAGGCTGCCGGCGGCATCAAGGACCTTACCGTGAGCAAGTGCCTCTTTGAGCGCACCGACCGCGGCCTGCGCGTCAAGACCCGCCGCGGCCGCGGCAAGGACGCCGTCAACGAGGGCATCACCTTCGAGCACATTCGCATGGACAAGGTGCTCACGCCCTTCGTGGTCAACTCGTTCTACTTCTGCGACAAGGACGGCAAGACCGACTACGTGCAGTCTCGCGAGGCGCTGCCCGTCGACGACCGCACGCCCGGCTTTGGTGCCACGACGTTTTGCAATATCGAGGCCACCAACTGCCATGCGGCCGCGGCCTATATCACGGGCCTTCCCGAGAGCAAGGTGACGCGCCTGACGTTCCAAGATATTCACGTCACCTTTGCCGACGATGCCGAGCCCTTCGTGCCGGCCATGGCCTGTGGCGTGGAACCGATGGTGCGCCAGGGCATTATTGCGCAAAACGTTGCCGTGCTCGACCTGCAAAATGTGGTGATCGAGGGTCAGGATGGCGACGAGCTGCAGCTGCAAAACGTCGACAAGGTTATCCGCGCGTAGGGTAGTGCTCCTGCACAAGTGAATACGGCATGTTGAGGCGTGCGACGGTCGGGTCTGCCCGGCTGTCGCACGCAATCTATAGGTGCCGGTATTGCATGGTGGGTGTTGTGTGACAGAAAGCGTAATGACAGATGAGTGGTAAAGAACAGCTCTTTGAGGTATCGCTCGAACGCGAAGGCGCGTATCGCAGCATTTCGGCGGCGCTCGAGGCGGCGGAGCGGTGTGTGCCCGATGCGACCGTGCCGGTGCGCGTGCTGGTGGCGCCGGGCGAGTACCGCGAACAGGTCGAAATTCGTCGTCCGTATGTGACGCTCGAGGGCGAGACGGCCGACAGCGTGCGTATCGTGGGCGACCTGGGTGCCAAGATGCCTTCGGAAGATGGTAGCGGCCAGGATGGAAGACTCGGCACCTTCCGTACGTACACGGTGCTGGTCGATGCCGACGACGTGACGCTTGCGGGCCTAACAATCGAAAACGACGCCGGTGACGGTCGCGAGGTCGGCCAGGCGATTGCCCTGTATGCCGACGGCGACCGCCTGGTGGTCGATACCTGCCGCATCCTGGGCCATCAGGACACGCTCTTTTTGGGGCCGCTGCCGCCGCGCGAGGCCAAGCCGGGCGGCTTTATAGGCCCCAAGCAGTTCGCCCCGCGCCGCGTGGGGCGCCAGTATTTTCGACGTTGCCGGATCGAGGGCGATGTCGACTTTATCTTTGGCGGCGCGCGTGCCTACTTTGAGGGGTGTGAGATTCGCTCGCTCAACCGCGATATGGATGTCAACGGGTATGTAACGGCAGCCTCCACGCCTCAGGGCGAGCCGTACGGATTTGTGTTTCATGGCTGTTCGTTTACAGCCGATGAGGGCATTGCCCCCGGATCGGTCTACTTGGGCCGTCCTTGGCGCGAGTGGGCCCAGGCCGTTTTGCTCGAATGCTGGCTGGGCCCCCATATTTCACTCGAGGGCTGGTGGGATTGGAATAAGCCAGCGGCACATGACGGCACCCTGTATGCCGGCGGTACCCTGTTTGGCCCGGCGGGTGATACTGCCGCTTGGGCGCCGTGGGCGCATTGCCTGACCGATCGGGATACCGAGCGCTATGCGCGTGGCCGAGTGCTTGCCGGCACGGATGGTTGGGATCCCGAGGGCGGCGACGGTGATGCGATAGAGACGGCCGGGTTATCTGCCAATGGCCGCACCGTGCACATCGAGACGTACTACGAGGACGAACCTGCGCTGCGCGCCCGCCTGAAGTGCGAAGGGCGCTCGGCCGCATTTACGGGCAAGACTCCCACAGACTTTGAGGCATGGAAGGCTGCGACCAGGACTCGTCTGTACGATATTTTAGGTCTTTCGCTTATGGACCGCGCCCCGATTGAGATTCGTGAGCTCAATCGCGTGCGGGTTGCCGGCAGCATCGTGCGTACTCATGCGGTGTTGCAGGTTGAGCACGATGTGTGGATGCCGTTTTACCTGTTGGAGCCGTCCCGCCCCAAGCTTGACGAGCGGGGACTCAAGCGCTGCTATATCTGCCCGCATGGTCACCAGGGGGCGGGTGCTGCAAGCATAGCCGGCGTTGCGGGCGTGCCGGCGGTCGACGATGCCGTGCGTAAGTTCAATTACGACTACGGTCTGCGTTTGGCGCGCATGGGTTACGTGACCGTCTGCCCCGATGCGCGTGGTTGGGGATACCGTCGTGACTGGAAGGGTCAGGGCGACGACGAGAACAGCTACCTGCGCGGTACGTGTCTGAATCAAGCACGTATGGCCGAGCCGCTGGGTCTTACGGTCGCGGGCCTCAACGCCTGGGACAACATGCGCTTGATTGATTACTTGGAGACACGCGGCGACATTGCCATGGACGACCTGGGCTGCTTTGGCTTTTCGGGCGGTGGGTACATGACGCTCTATCTGGCCGCGCTCGACCCGCGCGTGCGCAAGGCGTTTGTCTCGGGCTATCTGTACGGTGTCGATGACTCGCTGCTGCATCTCAACGGCAATTGCAGTTGCAATTACACCCCTGGACTCTGGCGTCTGCTCGATATGGGTGACATCGCCTCGCTTGTCGCACCGCGCCCGCTCT
>CAUAGV010000055.1 GCA_958428675.1 uncultured Collinsella sp. | reverse complement strand
GAGCCGCCTGGGCGCCTCACTGCAGGAGACGCTCGCCTCGGGCGCACGCGTGCTCGATTTGCTCGACGAGCAGCCCCAGTGTGCCGAGGTCGCCGATGGACAGGACGTTGAGTTTGCCGGCGCCGCAGCCGAGCATGTGAGCTTTAGCTATGCGGGCGGCGCGGGCGCCACAGGGCAGGTCGCGAACGACACCGCCACGAGTCTCATCCTCGACGACGTGACCTGTACCTTTGCGCCCGGCACCATGACCTGCATCATGGGGCGCTCGGGCTCGGGCAAGTCGACGCTGCTTAAGCTGCTCATGCGCTTTTGGGACCCCGCAGCCGGCACCATCACGGTGAGCGGCGTCGATGCCCGCCACATCAACACGGCGAGCCTGCGCAGCCACGAGGCCTATATGACCCAGGACACACATCTGTTCTGCGGCACCGTACGCGAGAATCTGCTGGTTGCGCACGCCAGCGCCACCGATGCCGAGCTGCTCGATGCCTGCCGTTCCGCTTCGCTTACCGCCCTCATCGACCGCCTGCCGCAGGGTCTCGACACCCCGGTTGCCGAGCTGGGCGACTCGCTCTCGGGCGGCGAGCGCCAGCGCATCGGCCTTGCGCGCATCTTCCTCAACGACGCGCCTTTCATCTTGCTCGACGAGCCCACCAGCGCACTCGACGCCCTCAACGAGGCCGCCGTGATGCAGGCCGTTGACGAGCTCAAGCGCCGCGGCAAGACCATTGTGCTCGTAAGCCACCGTGCCAGCACCTGCGCGTTTGCCGATTTCTCGCTTTCGGTCGAGCACGGGAGGCTGAGCTAATGGCGCGCACCGCCGACACGCCGGAGCTGGCGCGCAAACGTGCACGCGAGGCCCAGATGGTGTCGCAGATGATTGCACTGTGGTGCCGCGGGCATCATGGCGGCGGGCATGCGGTCGAACAGGCTGGCGACGATGAGCCCGTGCGCGTGAAGCTCGGCCTTCGGACCATTACGCTCTGCCCCGAATGCGCCGAGCTGCAGAAATACGCCATCGCGCGCATTGAGCACTGCCCGCACATGGGCACCAAGACATTTTGCTCGGCCTGTCCTTCGCATTGTTACCGGCCTGCCATGCGCGAGAAGATCCGCGAGGTCATGCGCTGGTCGGGACCGCGTATGATCCGCCATCGTCCCGTCACCGCCGTGCGGCACGCGATTATAACCGTGCAGTCCAAACGAGCGGCGGCGCAAAACAAGTAGCCGCCGGCGCCGGCACGCGCCGCCTGCCCTTTCCAATCGATTTCGACCCCCGGCGTGCCCGGCGTGTTGAGAGCTGCGCCATTACAATAAAGCGGATTCGCTTGACGCAAAGGAGCCGCCATGTCCGCTTGCCCGCTGGTCGATTGTCACACCCACACCTCGTTTTCGGACGGCCATGCCTCGTTTGATGACAACGCCCGTGCCGCTGCTGCGGCAGGCTGCCGCGTCATGGTCTCGACCGACCACCTCGCCCTGCCTGCCAGTATGGATGCTAACTGCGAGGTGCAGGTCGTCGAGGGCGACTTGCCGGCACATCGTCTGGCCTTTGAGGACGCCCGCAGGCTTGCCGCGCAAATCGCGCCGGAGCTCACCTTTATCTACGGTTTTGAATGCGATTGGTACGAGGGCTGCGAGCCCTTGGTAGAGCGCTGGTCAGCGAGCGCCGTGGTGCGCTTGGGCAGCGTGCACTGGATTGGCGACCCAGGCGATATCATGGCAGGTGCCGCGGGTACGGCGGGAACGGAAAACGTCGCGCGCCCCGATACACCCGATTCCCTTTGCGGCTGGATCGACGACGATACCAACCTGCATGTTTGGGAAAACCTGGGCGTGCGCGGCGTGTGGGAGCGCTATGTCGATGACTGGTGCCGAGCCTGCGAGAGCCCGCTCAACTTTGATGTAATGGCTCACCCCGACCTAGTCATGCGCTTTTCGAAGGAAGGCTTTGCGCCCGATTTTAATCCGGCACCGTTTTGGGAGCAGATGGCCGAATGCGCTCACGACACGGGTCGCCGTGTCGAAGTCTCGACCGCCGCGCCGCGTAAGGGCCTCGACGACTATTACCCCTCGACGGGACTGTTGCGCTGCTTCGCCCACGCCGAGGTGCCAATCACCTTTGGCTCGGACGCACACCGCGCCTGTGACATCTGTTGGAATATCCGCGAAGCGCAAGCCCACGCCTACGACTGCGGTTATCGAACCTTCGACATCCCCCACCCCACCGGCGAATGGGAGTCCACGCCCCTCGCCTAACTAGTCGTTTAAGAACGTCCCCGATGACTAGTGGCGGCGGGCGTTGAGTTCGCCGGCCAGTTCGTCGAGGGTGATGCCATAACGCTCAAGGGTTACGAGCAGGTGGTAGACCAGGTCGCCGGCTTCGTAGCGGATGTGGTCGTGGTCGTTGTCCTTGCAGGCCATGATGACCTCGCTCGCCTCCTCGGCAAGCTTCTTGAGCAGTTCGTCCTCGACGTCGGTCAGCAGACGGGCGGTATAGCTCTCCTGCGGCGATGCGTCGCAACGACCGTGAATCACCTCGGCCAGTCCCGTCAGCGTCTCGCCGATATTTCCCGGCTGCACGTTAGCTGTTCTGACTCCCATGGTTATTTCCTCTCGTTACTGCAGCGTAAAGTAGGTACCGGTCTCATCGAACCGAGGCTTTGCGCCCTTTTTCTCAAAGAACTCGACGATGACGGCATGGGCCTCATCGAGCCTTTCTTTCTCGACCTCGAGCCAAAGCGACTGCGCCCCGCAGGCATCAGTCAGGTGCACGCGGCATGGCACGCCCGCGCGGAGGAGCTCGACGTTGCAGTCGGCGACCTCGAACGGCGTCACGACCCTCATCGCGCTCCCCCTTCCACGCGCTTAAAGAAGCAGGTACGGTTGCCGGTATGGCAGGCAGGACCCGGCGAGTCGACCTTGACCAGCAGCGTATCGCTATCGCAGTCGGCCCAGAGCTCCTTGACCTCCTGCATATTGCCGCTCGTCGCGCCCTTGTTCCAGAGTTCCTGGCGGCTGCGGCTCCAAAACCACGTGGTGCCGGTCTTGAGCGTCAGCCCCACCGACTCCTCGTTCATCCAAGCAACCATAAGCACCTCACCGGTGTCATACTGCTGAACCACACAAGGAATCAGCCCGCGGGCGTCGTATTTAAGATCAGCCGCTTCTACTACCTCAGTCATCATTTCTCCCAAGTAATAACAGTAAGCCCCACAGGTCGGCGAGGGTTGTCCAGGTGCCGCAGGTTGCCGCGAAAGAGGAGCGACGCGCACTTTGGTACGCGAGCGACGGTTTGAGCGGCAAGATGCGGTGCCTGGGCAAGCCGCAGCGCTAGAAGTCCAACCTGACAGGGATGCCCTGCGAGGCCATATACTCCTTCACCTGGCGAATGCTGAAGGTTCCAAAGTGAAAGACGCTGGCCGCCAGTACGGCGTCGGCTTCGCCCTCGATCACGCCCTCGGCAAAATGCTCGAGCGTGCCCACGCCGCCGCTCGCGATGACGGGGATTGGCACCGCGCGCGCCACGGCGCGGGTGAGCGCCAGGTCAAAGCCAGCCTTGGTGCCGTCGCGGTCCATGCTGGTCAGCAGAATCTCGCCGGCGCCGCGACGAGCCGCCTCCTCGGCCCATGCCACCGCATCGATACCCGTGGCGTTGCGGCCTCCTGCGGTAAAAACCTCCCACTTGTCGGCATCCGGCTGCCCAGGCAGGCCGACGCGCTTGGCATCGATCGCCACGACCACGGCCTGGCTGCCAAACGCCGCGGCAGCTTGGCTGATCAGCGACGGGTCGCGCACGGCGGCAGAGTTGAGCGACACCTTGTCGGCACCGGCTGCCACCATGGTTCGCATGCCCGCCAGGTCGCGGAAACCGCCGCCCACGGTATAGGGAATAGCGAGCTCCTCGGCCGCGTGCGCCGCCATCTCGATGGTCGTCGCGCGGTTGTCGCTCGTGGCGGTAATGTCCAGGAAGACGACCTCGTCTGCACCCTCGCGGTCGTAGGCAAGGGCAAGCTCCACCGGATCGCCCGCATCGCGCAGGCTCACAAAGTTGACGCCTTTGACCACACGGCCGTCCTTGACGTCTAGACAGGGAATCACGCGCTTGGTAAGCATGGGCTACTCCTCCCCTCGGGCGGCGACCAACGCCTGTACCAGCGTAAAGTTGCCCTCGTAGAGTGCACGGCCGGTAATGGCGCCTTCAATCGCGCCCTCGCCCACCGCGGCCAGCGCGCGGATGTCGTCGAGCGTCGAGATGCCGCCCGAAGCCACGACGGGAAATCCCGCGACCTCGGCCACATGGCGATACGCCGCCACATCGATGCCCGTCTGCATGCCATCGCGCGCGATGTCGGTATACACCAGATGCTTAAAGCCCAGCTCGGAAAGCTGCGCCACGGCATCGTCGAGCGCCACGCCCGCGCCGTCGCGCCAGCCATTCACCTTGACCTGGCCGTCGCGCGCGGCAATATCTGCCACCAACAGCTCGCCAAAGCCTTGGGCTGCCACCTCGGCAAAACCCGGCTCGGTCACCAGCACGGTGCCCAGCGCAATGCGGCGAGCACCATAGCCGGCCAGCTCGTCGATGCGCGCGAGCGAGCGGACACCGCCGCCCACGTCCACGGACAGGCCGTCGACGCCGCAGATAGCCTTAATCGCCGCCGAGTTGGCAGCGCACGCGTCCTCGTCCTCGCCAAAGGCAGCGGACAGGTCGACGACGTGCACCCAGCTCGCACCCTGCTCGGCAAAGGAGCGAGCAACGGCCACGGGGTCGTCGGAATATACCTTGCAGCGGCTCCGGTCGCCGCGCTCCAGGCGCACGACCTTGCCGCCGATCAAATCGATTGCAGGAAACAGGATCATCGGCCGGCCTCCTCGACGATGTTGACGAAGTTCTTAAGGATGCGCTGACCAAGCGCGGAGGATTTCTCGGGATGGAACTGACAGCCCCACACGTTGCCGTGGCGCACGATGCACGGGAAGCTCCGCGTGTAGTGCGTGCGTGCCAGAACATCGGCGGCATCGGCATCATCGGCCACCGCATAGCTGTGGGTGAAGTACATATTGGCGCCCTCGGCAAAACCGGCGAGCAGCGGATCGGCCGCACCGGCAGGCGTCATGTGCACCTGGTCCCACCCCACGTGCGGCACCTTCAGGCGGCTCGACTCCAGACGCGCGCACGAACCGCGCATAATACCCAGGCCATCGACCCAGGGGCCACCGGCCTGCTCGGGGGTGTTGCCGTCGGCAACTGCGCCCTCGTCCGCAGGCACGCCCTCGTTGCCGCGCTCAAAAAATAATTGAAGGCCCAGGCAGATGCCGAGCAGCGGAGTTCCAGCGGCAACGGCGTCGAGCACGGCCGCCTCCTCGCCGCTCTGGCGCATAAAGGCGATCGCGTCATAGAACGCGCCCACGCCCGGGATGACCAGGCCGTCGGCGTTGCGAATCTGCTCCGGGTCGTCCGATGTGCAGGCGGCGGCACCGGCGCGCGCAAGCCCGCGCACGACGCTCGACAAGTTGCCCTTGTGGTAGTCGACCACCACGATCTTCGGTTCGCCCACGCGACCCTCCCTTATCTCCTTCAAAACCTGCCAAAATAAACCTGTCCCTTTTTGGCAGGTTACAGTGAGCCCTTGGTGCTGGGGATGCCCTGCACGCGGGGATCGAGCTCGCAGGCGTGGCGCATCGTGCGGCCCACGGCCTTAAAGGCGGCCTCGATAATGTGGTGCGAATTGCCGCCCGCCAGCTCGCGCACGTGCAGCGTTAGTTTGGCATCGCGCGCAAAGGCGTAGAAGAACTCGACGGCCAGCTCGGTATCAAAGCTGCCCACGCGCTCGGTCGGCACGGGCAGCTCGCAATAGGCCTGGCCACGGCCCGAGATATCCACGGCGGCCATCACGAGCGTCTCGTCCATGGCAATCGCCGCGTCGGCAAAGCGCGTAATGCCCGCCTTGTCACCCAGCGCTTGGCAAAACGCCTCGCCCAGCACGATGCCCGTATCCTCGACGGTGTGGTGCGCGTCGACTTCCACGTCGCCCACCGCGCGCACCGTCAAATCGAACAGACCATGGCGGCCAAAGGCGTTGAGCATGTGGTCGAAAAACGGCACGCCGGTCGAGATATCGCACGCACCGGTTCCATCCAGGTCGAGCTTTACGACAATATCGGTCTCCCCCGTCTTACGGGTTACCTCGGCATAGCGGCCCATCTACATCTCCTCCTTCACCAGCGCGGCAAACGCAGCCAGCACCTCATCATTTTCCTGCGGGGTACCCACGGTAATGCGCAGACAGTCCGCAAGCCCCGGCGCATAGCTAAAGTCGCGCACCAAAATCGAATACTCATCGCGCAGACGTTCGCGCACGCGCGTGGCATGCGGCGTGCGCACGAGCACAAAGTTCGCCGCGCTCGGCCACGCCTCCACGGGCAGGCCCTCGGCAGCCATTGCACGCAGGGCGCACAGCTCGCTCTCGCGCTCGGATGCAACCTGTGCCACCACGGGCGCGTACGCATCGCGGGCACGCACGCAGGCAAGCGCGGCGGCTTGGCTCAGCACGTTGACCGAATAGATCTGGCGAATCGCCGCGAACACGTCGATGACCTCGGGCGCCGCGATCACATAGCCCAGACGCGTGCCGGCGGCGCCAAACGCCTTGGACAGCGTATGCAGAATCACCAGGTTGGGATGCTCGGCGATAAGCCCCTGCGCCGTGGTGGCCGCGCCAAACGAATCGTCGGCAAACTCAACGTAGGCCTCGTCGACCATCACCATGCCGGGGCACGCATCGCACAGCGCCGCGATAAAGTCGAGCGGCGCCACGTCGCCCGTGGGGTTATTGGGCGAGGTCACGATTGCCAGGTTGCACTCGGGCGCTGCCGCAAGCACGGCTGTCTGGTCGAGCTCAAAGGTCGCGGGGTCGCGCCACACGTCACGCACCTCGGTCTGGCAGAGCGACGCAAAGAACGCGTACTCGCTAAAGCACGGCGGGCAGTTGAGCAGGGTCCGTCCCACGCCGCCAAACGCCAACAGGTAGTTATAGAGCAGCTCGTCGCCGCCGTTTCCCACGCAGACATTCTCGCGCGCCACGCCATGCCAGGCAGCAAGCTCGTCGCGCAGGTCGTTCGACATGGGATCGGGATAGCGATTGAGCGGTGTGGCAGCCAGGGCAGCGTCGACCGCCTCGCGCACGCCGGTCGGCACGGGATAGGTGTTCTCGTTGGCCGAAAGGTTGATGCGCGTAGGCGTAAAGTTGGGATCGTAGGGCTCAATACCGGCCAGGTAAGGCTGGACGAGCTCCTTCATGTGGGGCGTCAGCTCGGCCATATTAGGCCTCCTTACCAGTCGCGCCAACGCCATCCGCGCCCGCAGCCGCCAGGTCAACGCCCTCGGCAACCGTCGCCACGGCGTCGCCCGGCCAGGCGACCTTGGTCAGGTCGGCCGCGGCCAGAGACTCGGCGCTCACGGCATCCTCGCCCTGCTCCAGCACACGGCGACGCAGTGCGGCGGAAAGCGCGTGTGCCCACAGGCCCTCGGCCTCGGCCAAACGTTGCGTAGCGGGAGCATCGGAGAGCAGGCCCTCGGGCGTATAGCAAATGACGCTCGAGCGCTTGACGAACTCCTCCACCGAAAGCGGGTTGGAGAACATGGCCGTGCCGCCGGTCGGCAGCGTGTGATTGGGGCCGGCAACGTAATCGCCGAGCGGCTCGGAGCTCCAAGCGCCCACAAAGATGGCGCCGGCGTTGCGAATGCCGCCGAGCAGGCCCATCGCGTCCTTGCAGTGCAGCTCCAGGTGCTCGGGCGCCACGGTGTTCACCGCCTCGACGGCGGCAGCCATGTCGGCGGCCACCACGATGGTGCCCTCATTGTCGAGCGAAGCACGCGTGATTTCGGCGCGTGGCGACTGCGCTACCAGAATATCGATACCCGCCTCGACCTCACGCGCAAACCGCTCGTCGCAGGTCACCAGATAGCAGGCTGCCAGCGGATCGTGCTCGGCCTGGGCCATCAGGTCGGCCGCGACCACCATGGGCTTGGCCGTAGCATCGGCCAGCACGCAGACCTCGGAGGGACCGGCGACCATATCGATACCCACGTCACCCGAGACAATCTGTTTGGCAGCGGCGACAAAGGCGTTGCCCGGGCCGGTGATTTTGTCGACGCGCGGAATGGTCTCGGTACCGTACGCCAGTGCGGCCACGGCCTGGGCGCCGCCCACCATATAGATCTCGTCCACGCCGCCGAGCTTTGCCGCGGCGAGTGTGTAGGGGCTGATCAGGCCGTCCTTTTGCGGCGGGGTCACCATGACCACGCGCTCAACGCCGGCGACCTTGGCGGGAATGGCGTTCATAAGCACGGTGGAGGGATACTGCGCACGGCCGCCCGGCACGTAGATGCCAGCCGCGGCAAGCGGGGTCACCTTAACGCCGAGCATCGTGCCGTCCGGGCGCGTGGTAAACCAGCTCTGCTCGACCTCGCGCTGGTGGAACTCGCGAATCTGGCGTGCAGCCTTTTCGAGCGCCGCGACAAAAGCGGGATCGAGGCCCTCGAGCGCGGCATCGATCTGCTCTTGCGGCAGACGGAAGCTCTGCAGCTCAACGCCGTCAAAGCGCTGGCAATAGTCGCGCACCGCGGCATCGCCGTTGGCACGCACGTTGGCCACGATATCGCGCGCGGCGTCGACGATGTTTTGCGGCAGCACGCCCTTTCGGTTGAGCTGGTTGGTAACGAGGCGCTCACCGGGAGCAAGCTCGATGGTCTTCATATCGGTATCCCCTATCGGTCGAGGTTGTGTTCGAAAAACGAAAGGCCGGGCGGCGGCGCCAGTCGGCCCGCAGCCCGTACGTTGGGGCGCCCGTGCGTGCTCGCGCTATTGTGCCGAGCCCGCGACGGGCTCAAAATGCTTGTCCTTAACAGCAGCTGCCAAGCGATCTGCCAGATTGCGTACGCGCGGATCCAGGCGCGCGGCACCCGGATTGACAAAGAAGCGCGCCGTGCAGTCCATAATGCGACCAGTAATAACCAGGTCGTTATCGCGCAGGGTGGCGCCCGTGGCGGTAATGTCCACGATACGGTCGGTCATACCGACGATGGGGCCCAGCTCGATATTGCCGTGCAGCGAGACGATATCGGCATTCACGCCACGCTCGGCATACCAGGCGCTCGCGATGCGCGGATACTTGGTGGCCACACGAAGCGACCCGCGACGGGCATAGTTGCGCTCGGCCTGGCCAGCGCGCCACGCGGGCTCTGCCTCGATAAACGTGCACAGGCCGTAGCCCAGATCGACCAGCTGCAGCAAGTTGAGGTCTGCCTCGATGAGCGAGTCCCAGCCACAGATGCCGCAATCGGCACCACCACAGCCCACAAAAGCGGGCGCGTCGCTGGGACGCACGATGACAAACTCGATATCGCCGACCGTGCCCTCGCCGGCACGCGTGTCGCGACCGCGCACAATCAGGTGACGGCCGGGGTCGCGCAGCTCAGAGACGTCCAGGCCCGCGGCCTCGAGCACGTCGAGCGTGTCGGCCTTAAGCGAGCCCTTGGGCACGGCGATGCGTAGCGGGCCTTCGGCGCCGCGGCCCACGGCGTGGTCACCATCGGAGGCGGCGTCCTCGGCAGAGGTGCACGCGGCCTCCAGACGCTCG
>CAUAGV010000054.1 GCA_958428675.1 uncultured Collinsella sp. | reverse complement strand
CTGCGCCATGCGCTGCAGGACGAGACGCGCGACGCCGCGGTGCTTATCATCGCGCAGCGCATCTCGACGATTCTGCATGCCGACCAGATCGTGGTACTCAAGGACGGCGAGGTCGTGGGCTTGGGCACGCACGAGGAACTTATGGAAACCTGCGGGGTGTACCGCGCCATCGCGGAATCGCAGATGAAGGGAGGTGAGTAGCATGACCGAGGAACTCAAGAAGCGCAGCGACGCTATCGATGCCGCCGCTGCGGACGCTGCCGAGGAAGCGGTCGAGCAGGCTGCCGAGCCGACCGAGCTGGATGACGTTGCCAAGGCCGCGGCCGAGCGTGAGGCTCGCCGCCAAGCGCTGTACGAGGAAAACGAGCGTGCCGAGGACGAGCGCGCCCGTGCCGAGGCAGAGCGCATGCGCGATGTGGACGACGAGGATGAGGATGAGAAACCCCGCGATACCTGGGCGACGGTGCGCCGCTTGTGGGGCGAGGCCGCCGGCGACCATTGGCGCTTCTACATCGTGTTTGCGAGCATCGTGTTCTACGTCATCTTTAACACCGCCGCGCCGGCATATAGCGCCCATGTTATCGACGAGCTGTGGGGCCATATACAGGTGGCGTTTGCCAGCGGAACCACCTTCAGCATCACCTGGGACCAATGCGGCAAGACCATCTTTGTCTACTTCTTGATCTGGACGGCTGCCGGGTCGTTCTATGCGTTGCAGAGCTTTTTGATGTCGAGTGTGGCCGAGCGACTCAACCTGCGTCTGCGCAACCGCATCGCGCAAAAGCTCAGCCGCCTGCCGCTCGCCTACTTTGACGCACATCGCCCCGGTGAGGTGGTCAGCCGTGCGACCAACGACTTGGACAAGATGTCCGAGAGCATGCAGCGCGGATTGCTGCAGCTGCTGGTATCGATCGGTACCGTGACGGGCGCCGTCATCATGATGTTCGTCTATAGCGTTAGGCTCACGTTGATCTTTTTGGGTTTTACGGCGGTATCGCTGCTGGTGACCAAGGTGGTTTCGCGCCGTACGCATGATGTGACGGGCGAGCGTCAGGAGTGGGTGTCCAAAATCACGAGCGCGGTCGAGGAAGGCTATTCGGGCCGTTTGGTGATTCGCGCATTCAACCGTGAGCACCAGAGCTCTGCCGAGGTGCACGAGGCCTCGGGCGAGCTGGCCCGCGTGAGCACCAAGGCCGACTTTATGATCAACGCCGTTGGACCCGCGGTTCGCTTTATCGGTCGCCTGGCGCAGATCGTGATTGCGCTCGTGGGCTGCAGCATGCTGGTTGCCGGTCACATGACCGTCGGCGTGTTCCAGGCGTTCTTCCAGTTTATCTACGAGGCGTCCGAACCCATGACGCAGCTGTCGTTCACTTTCAACTCGCTGCAGAGCGCGCTGGCGAGTGCGGAGCGCGTGTTCGACCTGCTCGATGAGCCCGAGATGGAGGCCGATCCGCTGCCGGACGAGGCCGCCAAACTGCCGGGTTGCGTTGAGGGCCGTGTCGCTTTTGAGCATGTGCGCTTTGGCTACACGCCCGAAAAGCCGCTCATGCGCGACGTGTCGTTTACCGCCGAACCGGGTCAGAAGATTGCGGTGGTGGGAACAACGGGTGCGGGTAAGACCACGCTCATCAACCTGCTCATGCGCTTTTACGAGATCGACGGCGGCCGCATTACGCTCGACGGTGTGGATACGCGCCTTATGAACCGCGGCGAGCTACGTCAGCAGTTTGGCATGGTGCTGCAGGACGCCTGGCTGTTCGATGGCACCATTGCCGAAAACATCGCCTACGGCTGCCCCGAGGCAACGCGCGACGAGATCGTGGCTGCCGCCCGCGCCGCGCAGGTCGACTTCTTTGTGCGCACCATGCCGCAGGGCTACGACACGCGCGTGGCCAATGATGCCGAAAGCATCAGCCAGGGCCAGCGTCAGCTGCTGACAATTGCGCGCGTGCTGCTCAACAACCCGGCTATTCTCATTCTGGACGAGGCGACCTCAAGCGTGGACACGCGTACCGAGCTTGCCATCGGCCGTGCCATGGACGCGCTTATGCGCGGGCGCACGAGCTTTGTGATCGCGCACCGCCTGTCGACGATCGTGGATGCCGACCTGATCTTGGTCATGGATCACGGTAACATTATCGAGCAAGGCACGCATAAGGAACTGCTGGCTGCCGAGGGTGCTTACGCCGACCTCTATCTGAGTCAGTTCGCATAATGTGACAAAGGGACAGTTCCACATGTCACATCAAAAAGAAAGGCGCGCCGGGGATGAATTCCCTGGCGCGCCTTTTGCGTCGGTGCCGATGTTGTTTTGTGCCGCTCGCGTTCCTAGTGCTCGTCCACGAGCTTGGCGACGAGGGCCTTGAGCTCGGCCACCTCTCGCTCGAGTTCCTTGACACGGCGGGCATTCTCGGTGATGCCCTGGCGGTTGAGGGCGCTCTGCTCGGCGGCATCGTCGGGCATATACTCGCGATGCTGCTTGGCGTCGAAGCTTTCCTCGAACACGCGGCAGCCGTTGCGCTTGATGATGCGGCCCGGCACGCCCACGACGGTACAGTTATCGGGCACGTCTTTGACGACGACCGAGTTGCCGCCGATCTTGACGTTGTTGCCGATGCGGATGTTGCCGAGCACCTTGGCGCCTGTGCCCACAGTGACGTTGTTGCCCAGGGTGGGATGGCGCTTACCGGTCTCGTTGCCGGTACCGCCGAGCGTGACGCCCTGGTAGAGCACGCAGTTGTCGCCCACAATGGTGGTCTCGCCGATGACGACGCCCATGGCGTGGTCGATAAAGAAGTGCTTGCCAATTTGCGCGGCGGGATGAATCTCGACGCCGGTGATATGGCGGGTGAGCTGCGAGAGCACGCGGGCGAGCGAGCGATGGCCGTGCTCCCAGAGCCAGTGCTCGGGCACGTGATTCCACTTGGCGTGAAGACCGGGGTACGAAAGGAAAATGACCAGGCCATTTTGCGCGGCGGGGTCCTGCGCCTGGACGGTCTTGATGTCCTCGCGAATGGTATTGATAAAGCTCACCGGCCGCCCTCCCTTAGCGCCATGGCAATGCGATTCAATAAAGTATAGCGATTCGCTAGGGATTAGGAAGAGCAATCTTTCACGGCTTTGCGTGACAGGTGTCAGTTATGCAAACTTGCTGGTAATGGAGTCATGCTTTTGTGCGGTCGTGTGCATGGTCGCGCCGCAACCGTATACTGGTCAACTTGGACGTGTCCGCGCCCACAACTGAGAGGTTTTACTTCATGGGTTTCATCAATTTCATTGCCGAGCTGCTTAAGGACCCGCGCACCGCGATCGCCAGCTGGATCGCCGCCGGCCCGCTCATGGCCTACGGCTGTGTGTTCCTGATCATCTTTATCGAGACGGGCGTGGTGTTCTTCCCGTTCCTTCCCGGCGATTCGCTGCTGTTTGCCTCGGGCTTCTTTGCCCACAACGGCGGCTTTAACATCGTGGCTTTGCTGGCCGTTGCATGGGCCGCAGCCATCCTGGGCGATCAGTGCAACTTTATGATCGGTCACTTCTTTGGCAAAAAGATCATTGCCTCGGGCAAGGTCAAGGCCATGACGCCCGAGCGCATCAAAAAGTCCGAGGACTTCTTGGACAAGTGGGGTCACCTGGCCATCTTCCTGGGCCGCTTCTTTCCGTTTATCCGCACCTTTGTGCCCTTTATCGCCGGCATGGGCGGCATGCACTGGCGCAACTTCGTTATCTTTAACGTGCTGGGCGGCATTACCTGGTCGACGGTCTTTACGCTGCTGGGCTACTTCTTTGGCGGCATTCCCTTTGTGCAGGAGCACTTTGAGCTGCTGATTATCGGCATCGTCGCCGTGTCGATCATCCCGACTGTGGTCGGTCTGGTTAAGGCAAAGCTGGGCAAAAAGAACGCGTAGATCGAGCCAGCGCGCAAACCGTGCAGTTGAGGCCCGTCACCGCTTACGGTGGCGGGCCTTTTTGCTTCGGTCAAATGAAAATACTTTACTTAGTTAAAGAAAAGCGTTTTATCAGACGCGTACGGGGAGTACAATCTCGTGCATGCGAATCGACGTGCCATCGGCTTTGATGCCGTTCGCGTGTCCCGTCCGGCTCTACGCTCCGGGCGTGCGACGTTGCGACGCGGTCGGCCTCGGTCCTTGCGTGCGGGTTCGCGAGTATGCAACTGTGTATGTAAGGAGCGACATATGACTGTCGAGAAGAAGGATATCGATTGGGGTAGCCTCGGCTTTGGCTACATGAAGACCGATTACAGCTACGAGGCTCATTGGAAGGATGGCGAGTGGGACGAGGGCGGCCTGACTACCGACCACACCCTGCATGTCTCCGAGTGCGGTGGCATCTTCCATTACTGCCAGGAGGTCTTTGAGGGCCTGAAGGCCTACACCGCCGAGGACGGCAGCATCGTCTGCTTCCGTCCCGACATGAACGCCGAGCGTATGTACAACTCTGCGCAGCGCCTCGAGATGCCCCCGTTCCCCAAGGACAAGTTCGTTGAGGCCGTCAAGCAGGTCGTTTCTGCCAACGCCGCCTGGGTTCCGCCTTTCGGCTCCGGTGCAACCCTGTACGTGCGTCCGTTTATGATCGGTTCCGGTGACGTGATCGGCGTGGCTCCCGCTCCTGAGTACACGTTCCGTATTCTCGTGACCCCGGTCGGTCCGTACTTTAAGGGTGGCCTCAAGCCCGTCAAGCTGCGCGTTTCTGAGTATGACCGTGCGGCACCGCACGGCACCGGCAATATCAAGGCCGGCCTCAACTACGCCATGTCCCTCAAGCCCACGATGGAGGCCCATCGCGAGGGCTATGCCGAGAACCTGTATCTCGACTCCGAGTCCCGCACCTATGTCGAGGAGACCGGTGGCGCCAACGTCCTGTTCGTGAAGGAGGACGGCACCCTCGTCGTTCCCCAGTCGCACACCGACTCCATCCTGCCCTCCATCACCCGTCGTTCGCTCGTTCAGGTCGCCAAGGACCTGGGCATCACCGTCGACGAGCGTCCCGTTGAGTGGGCCGAGGTCAAGGCCGGTACCTTTGTCGAGTGCGGCCTGTGCGGCACCGCTGCTGTCATCTCCCCGGTTGGCGAGATCGACAACAAGGTTTACGGTGCCGACGAGACCGTGACCTTCCCGGCTGGCTACACCGAGATCGGCCCTGTGATGAAGAAGCTCCGCGAGACCCTGACTGGTATCCAGTCCGGTGCTGTCGAGGATAAGCACAACTGGGTTTACACCGTCGCGTAAGCTGCCTTGTATGTCCGGCCCGAGGGCAACCTACCTTTCCGGCGCGTCCTCGGACATGAAAGAACCTCCGCTGCGCACTTCGTGCGGCGGGGGTTCTTTCGTCCTGCGGAGTGCGCCGGAAAGGTAGGTTGCCCTCGGGCCTGCGTTACCTCGGCGCTGCCGTTACGGGCAATATAGATCTGAATTAAAGATGGCGCGCGGCCTTTTAGGCCGCGCTTTTGTTTTGGTTCGCGCCATGTGGGGGTGGTGGCGACGTGCATTTTTGCGAATATTCTGCAATCGAAGGCCCCTGCATACCGACGTTCGGGCAAAAATCCGTGCTCGTCGATGCTTTCCGCGAATAATAGGCGGGGTTATGGGCTGACAGCGTTTGATTTGCAGGGATATTCGCGGTCTTTGGCATTTATCGTAGCGCCCGAAGCCCTTGGTTATGTTGAATACTCCTAAAAATGCACGGCGCCTAGAGGGGGACCTTCGCGAAAAAGGAAACCGCCCCGTCGAAGTATGCATTCGACGGGGCGGTTTATGCATATAGCCGATTTAGGATGCGCTGCCAAACTACTAGAACTTGACGGTCGGGGCCTGGCGGGCTGCTTCGGCGGCCTCGAAGCCCTGGCGCTCCTTAAACTGGAAGATGCCAGCAAAGATGACAGCCGGGAACGTCTGAATGGCGTTGTTGTAGCTGAGCACGCAATCGTTGTAGCTCTGGCGTGCATAGCTAATCTTGTTCTCGGTATCCTCGAGCGATGCCTGCAGCTGCGTAAAGTTGGTGTTTGCCTTAAGATCGGGATAGGCCTCGGCTACGGCGAAGAGCTGGCGCAGCGCACCGGTCAGCACGTTGTCGGCTTCCATCTTGGCCTCGGGCGTGGTGGCCTTGACGGCGGTGTTACGCGCGCTGATCACGGCGGAGAGCGTCTCCTGCTCGTGCTTGGCGTAGCCCTTGACGGTCTCGACCAGGTTGGGGATCAGGTCGTTGCGACGCTGCAGCTGCGTATCGATGTTCTGCCAGGCGTTATCGATGCGGTTACGCTTGGTGACCATGTTGTTGTAGATGCCGGCGATGGCGCAGACAATCACAATGACAACAACGATGCCGATGATGACGGTAATCATGATGTCTCCGTTTCGAATGGCCGCGGCGGCATGCGCCAGCTGCCGTTGGTATAACGCTACTAGTATACCCGCAACGTTTTGCCGTGCCGAACTTTCCGGTAAGCGTTATGTTTTCGGTGGGGTTGGCACCGGGGCAAAGCGCGCGAGGTACAGGTGTAAGATATGCGACAGATTGACGAGTGTTGTCTTTGCCCTGAGGATGGCGATACCAGTGGACCTTCGCATTAAGAAAACCTACCGTGCCCTGTTCGATGCCTTTACCGAGCTTCTCGAGGAGCATCGTTTTGAGGACCTGACGGTTGCCATGCTGTGCGACCGCGCCATGATTCGCCGCACGACGTTCTACAAGCACTTTCGCGACAAGAACGATTACTTTGCCTTTTATATCGATGAGCTCATGTCGGGCTTGCCGCAAAAACAGCCCGATGAGGCCGGCGCGGTGTCTGCCGAGGACGTGCGCGCGCTTCGACACGCGATTTTGGACGATGCCATGGATTTGATTCTGGCGCACGAGCAACTCATGGATAACATTTTGGCAAGCAGCATGTCGGGCATGTTGACCAACGTTATTTGCGACCGTATTGCCCGCTCCATCCGCGAGCGTGTGATGAACGTGCTTGCCGAGGATGCCCTGGCCCCCGTGTCACTCGAGACGACGTCCGAGTTTGTCGCCGGCGGTATTATTCGACTTTTTACGATATGGTGGGAATCGGGCCACGATCTTGAGCGTCGACCCGAGATGGCCGACGTGGTCGATGCGCTGTTTGAGCGGACCATGACGCCGGTACATCACTAGAAGTGGCGGAGAGAGGGGGATTCGAACCCCCGGAACGCTCTCGCGCTCAACGGTTTTCAAGACCGCCGCATTCAACCGCTCTGCCATCTCTCCGTGAGTCGTAATGATAGCATCGTTTTGAATTTGCAACAGGGAAGGCGAACGATGACGATCACCGAAATCGACGAGAAGTTCATGCGCGAGGCGTTGGCGGAGGCGCGAGCCGCCGCGGCGGTGGGCGAGGTGCCCATTGGCGCTGTGGTGGTGCGCGACGGCGAGATCGTCGCGAGGGCGCACAATCGGCGCGAGCTCGACCAGGACCCTTCGGCGCATGCAGAGTTCGCGGCCCTGTGCGCCGCTGCCCAGGCGCTTGGCCGCTGGCGCCTTTCCGACTGTACGGTCTACGTGACGCTCGAACCCTGCTGCATGTGTGCGGGGCTTATGGTTAACGCGCGCGTGGGGCGCTGCGTGTATGGCGCGAGCGACGCCAAGGCGGGTGCGCTGGGCTCGCTATACGACCTCAATGTCGATTCGCGCCTGAACCATCGGTTTAATGTGACCGCCGGCGTGCTGGCAGGCGAGTGTCGCGAGGTGCTGAGCACCTATTTTGTTGGCCTGCGCGGTGTCGACGGCGTCGGTTGCAGTTGCGGTTTGAACCTTGAGGCGCATGCGGCCCACGCCGAGGCGCTTGCGGGTGTTGGAGATCTTGCCAACGAGACGCTCAATTATGGCCCCGCGTGCCGCCGGCCCCGCCGTGTGCTGCTGGCGATTGATTCCTTTAAGGGCAGCGTTTCGAGCGCACAGGCGGAGGAGGCCGTTGCCGAAGGCGTGCGCCGCGTGTGGCCCGATGCCGAGCTGAACGCTTTGCCGCTGGCAGATGGTGGCGAGGGAACGCTCGACGCCATCGCTGTGCGCGCCGGCGTGCTCTCGACCTGTGAGGTTGCAGGCCCCCTGGGCGATCGCGTGTCTGCCCGGATGCTGGTGGACGACGAGCACGAGTCGGCTGTTATTGAGATAGCCGAGGCGGCGGGTATTGGGTATTCACCCTGCACGGAATCGGCGGCGCTTGCGGCTTCGACCTATGGCGTGGGCGAGCTTATACACCGTGCGGTTCGTGCCGGGGTAAAGACGATCTATATCGGGTTGGGCGGCAGCGCCACCAACGACGGCGGCGCCGGTATGCTGCAGGCGCTGGGCGCGCGTGTGGTCGATGATCAGGGCTGCGATATCGCCCCTGGTCTTGCGGGTCTTGAACACGTGGCGAGTATCGATTTGGCACCGGCGCTTCGGGCACTGAGTGGCGCGCGTGTCGTGGTGCTTTCCGATGTCGAGAATCCGCTCGTAGGGCATCGCGGCGCATTGGCGGTGTTTGGCGGGCAGAAGGGCCTGCCGACGGATGACGCCGAGGCGCTCTACAAGTGCGACAGCTGGATGGTCGGCTACGGCCGCCTGCTCGATGCGGCGATTGTCGAGGCGCGTGAGCAGGGGCTATTGCGCGTGCCCGAGGGTGCACGGACATTTGGCTCGGTGCTCGGTGTGCCCGGTGCCGGTGCCGCGGGCGGCCTGGGTGCCGCACTGCTGGCGCTCGGCGCCGAACTGCGTTCGGGCGTGGAGACAGTGCTCGATTTGATTGGGTTTGACGAGCGCGTGCGCGATGTCGACCTGGTCATTACAGGCGAGGGCAATATGGACGAGCAATCCGCCGCCGGCAAGGCGCCGGTGGGTGTGGCCCGCCGTGCCAAGCGCTATGGCAAGCCGGTTGTTGCCGTCGTGGGCGGTCGTGCCGACAACCTGGATGCGGTGTATGGGCAGGGCGTCGACCTGGTTTTGACGATCTGCCGCAAGCCCATGGGCCTTGAGCTGGCGCTCGATCCCCAAGAAGCCATAACCAACCTTATCTGCGCCGGTGAGTCTGCCGCTCGATCCTACGACCTCGCCCGCCTCTAAAACCCATCTCTCTATAAGTTGCGGTGAAATACGGAGTGTTTTTGCCTTTAAGGTGCCAAATCAGTCCGTATTCCACCGCAACTTCGTGAATGGTCATCCGAGGCTGGCCGCCTTGTGCCTTGGGTCGGACCGTCCGTCACGAAATGCGGCCATCTACTACGTTTAACCGAGTACCCTCGATCATCCCGAATTTTGCGAAATTAAAACCGCAGGTAGAAAGCTTGCCGGTTTTCGAAAAAGTCGGCTATGGTTGACCCCTGCGGCCTAAACGTAGTAGATAGTCCCTTTTCGTGGCGCAGCACCAGATCAGTCTTTTTGGGGCGGGGCTTTCTTGGCTACTTTCGTCACCCTGATGTCCCCAGTCAAAAAGTAGTCAAAAAAGCCCCGTCCCAAATTAGCTGTCTTGCCCCATCGGGCGGGAGCAGGTAAGATATACCGAGCGCCTAGCGCGTTCGATGGGTTCGGATGACGACATGTTCCGAATCTGGTCAGGTCCGGAAGGAAGCAGCCATAAGGAGCCTCTGTCGGGCATCCGAATCCATCGAGCGCACGGGCGCTTTTTGGTGCCGCGATGCGGTCCCGGTGCCGGCGGGCTGTTTGGTGTCTCGCCGGTCCTCGGCTTTGCC
>CAUAGV010000053.1 GCA_958428675.1 uncultured Collinsella sp. | reverse complement strand
GCCGAACAGGTAGATGCCAAAGGTGTTGGGCGTGTTGAGCATGGAGCCCTTGGCGGCCTGGGTCTTAAGGTCCATGTACTGCGGCGTCTGCGCAAAGGCCGGGCCGTCGGCGATCAGATCGTCGCGCACGATAACCACGGTCACGCCCGCGGCGCCGGCGTTTTTCTGCGCGCCGGCATAAATGAGCCCGTAGCGCTCGACGTCGAGTGGCTGCGACAGAAAGCAACTCGAGACATCGGCGACCAGCGGCACGTCGCCGCAATCGGGCAGCTCGTGGAACATGGTGCCAAAGATGGTGTTGTTCTGGCAGATGTAGACGTAGTCGAGCCCGTCGCCCGCGGCCTCGGCGGAAATGCGCGCGTTGATGTCGGCCATGGTGGGTATGCGGTCGAAATTGGTGTCCTCGGAGCTCGCGAGCAGCACAGTCTCGCCGTATTTTGCGGCCTCCTTGTACGCCTTGTTGGCAAAGTTGCCGGTCACGACGTAGCCGGCGCGGCCGCGGCGCATGAGGTTCATGGGGATGCCCGCAAACTGCAGTGTGGCACCGCCCTGCAAAAACAGGACGCGGTAGTTGTCGGGGATACTCAGCAGGCGGCGCAGGGTTGCCTCGGCGTCGTCGATAATCTGCTGGTACATGCTAGATCGATGGCTCATCTCGAGCACGGACATGCCGCAACCGCGGTAGTCCATCATCTCGTCGGCGATCTCGGCGAGCACGCTTGTAGGCAGCGCGGCCGGGCCAGCTGAGAAGTTGTGCACACGTGCCATCTTCTAGTTCCCCTCGTAGTCGTTTGAACGTTCGGGATACTTTAGCACAGTGGAGCGCCGGGCGCGACCGCATCACGGTAAAACTCGACTGCGCCGCTATGATTTACAGGATGGTTACATGGGGGAGGGGTGCTTTACTCCTCGGGCAAATCCAAATCTGCGAGCGAAGGCATGAGGTTCTCTAGGCGCTTGATTTCTTCGTCGCAAATTAGCTAACCCCTGGTCACTACGACGCCAGCGTGGCGATGACGGCTTCGTCGCCGGCGTATATTAGGGTGTTGCCATCGGGAATGATCGTTTGGCCGTCGCGCTTGAGCATCACTACAATAAACGGATGCTTGCCTTGCGGCACATCGCGCAGGCGCTGACCGGCCAGGCGACCGTGGGGAGTCACGGTGACCTCGCGCAGCGTAACCTCGGCACGCTCTTCGAACGTTGGGGCGGCCATCACCAGCAGATCGCCTTCCTGGATCACGGTGTCGCCATTGGGCAGTACCGGATGCGCCCCGTCGCGCAGCACCAGGACCACGAGCATGTCCGTCGCGCTGCCAATGTCCGCGAGCGAGCGTCCGGCAAACGGATGGCCAGCGCCCACCTTGAGCTTTACAAACGACATGCCGTCCTCGTCGCGGTAGTCGTTAAAGGTGCGGCGCACGTCGCCGGTCGCATCGATCATATCGAGTTTCTTCGCCACCGCCGGCAGCAGCGAGCCCTGCACCACGATGCTCGACGCGGCAATCACAAACACCAGGTCAAATAGGTCGTGTCCGCCGGGAACGCCGGCCACCACGGCAAAGAGACTAAAGACGACCGAAGCTGCTCCGCGCAGGCCCGCCCAGCTTACGAGCGCGACCTGGCTGGGATTCGTCTTAAAGGGCGCTAGGATCACGCCGACGGCGATGGGGCGGCTCACGAAGAGCATGAACGCCATGAGCGCCAGGCCCGGCAGCAGCATCTGCGGCAGGCGTGCGGGCGTTACGAGCAGGCCGAGCAAGAAGAAGATGGTCATCTCTGCCATCTCGGTGAGGGTGTCGAAGAAGTGCGCCATCTCGACCTTACCGGTGATGTCGCTTGCGCCCAGCACAATGCCTGCAAGGTATACGGCCAAAAAGCCGTTGCCGCCCAGGTAGCTCGGCAGCGCGTAGGCGACGATGGCCACGGCGAACAAGAAGATGGTCTGCGCGCCTTCGGCCGTTGCGTGTGCGCGCTCAATCAGACGGCTGGATGTCCAGCCGATGGCAAGGCCCAACCCCACGCCCAGGATGATCTGCTTGGTCAGCAGCACGGGAATGTCGATATTGCCGCCCGCCGCGAGGGTCGCGAGCACGGCGGTGAGCATGTAGGCGACGGGGTCGTTGGAGCCCGATTCGACCTCGAGCAGCGAGTCGGTGCCGCCCCTCAGCGAAAGGCTGTGCTCGCGCAGAACGCTAAAGACGCTGGCCGCGTCGGTGGACGCCACGACCGATCCCAGCAGCAGGCCGCCGATCCAGTCGAAGCCCAGCACAAAGTGGGCGAACACGCCGGTGATGCCTGCGGTGATGACGACGCCGAGCGTGCTCAGCAGCACCGCGGGCATGGCAACGGGTTTGGCACGGTCGATATTGGTGTTAAAGCCGCCGTAGAACATGATGAACAGCAGCGCCGTGCTGCAGACGGTTTCGGTGAGCGCGTAGTCGCTAAATTCGATGTGCGCCGGCCCGTTGACGCCCAACAGCATGCCGAGCGCGATAAAGATGAGCAGGGTGGGGAAGGGGAGTTTTTTGCCGACGGGCTTGATGGTCAGGCACAGAATAATAACGAGGCCGATAAAGAGAAGGATCTGGTTCATGGATGGTGTCCGCTCCTGGGTGGTTGGCGTGGCACGGTCAGTTGTCTGCGGTTATTTGTACCCAAAGATGGTGGGTTTATGGGGTTGGATTGCGGGCGTGCGCGATATCGTCATAGACGGCTGCCGTCTTTGCCTCTGCTCGGAAACCCTTTCCAGCTTTATTGCAACGGAGTACAATGGGTAACGTTTAAGTTCAACTTGAAGTTTTAGTTGCGGCGCCGGGCTTCCGCTGCAATGCAAAGAGAGGCGTACCATGGCGATCTATGTGACATCTGATGCTCACGGGCACGTGCGTGCGCTTGACGAGGCCCTGTCTAAGATTTCGCTGGCGTCCGACGACACGCTGTACGTGCTGGGCGACATGATCGATCGCGGGCCCGATCCGGTCGGCGTTATTAAGCTCGTGCGCTCGCTGCCCAACGCCCGCGTGCTCAAGGGCAATCACGAGCAGATCATGCTCGATGCCATCATTGGCCAGGATCCGCTCGATGCCGAGACCTGGGATATCAACGGTGGTTGGACGACGCGCGAGCAGCTCAACGACATGGAATTTGAGGCATACGAGGAGCTCGTGCGATGGATGGCCGCGCTGCCGCTCTACGCGGTGGCCGAGACCGAGGAGCGCCCGTATCTGCTGGTACATGCTGGAATCGAGATGAAGGCGGCGCGCGCGTTTTTGCTTGAGCATGGCGTCAATTGTGCCGATGGCGTCGGAGCGGTGGGTGCCGATCGCGAACTGCTGCAGCAGATGCTCGCGGTGCAGTCGTCCGATGACCTGCTGTGGATTCGTCACGGCTATTGGGATGCGCCGACGGGACTGCTTTCTGCCGAGGGCGAGGGCCCGGTCGTGGTGAGCGGCCACACGCCCACGGTGTCGCTTGGGCGCTATTGCGAGGTTGGCGGCCTGGCGGGGCTCGATGAGGAGTCGGGCCGCGGGCAGATTGTGCGCCTGGGCGGCGAGGACACCGCCGGCGTGCCCGACCGCATCGACATCGACTGCGCTGCCGCTACCGGCTCCGAGTTCGGGCGCGTCGGTATCCTACGCCTGGATGATGGTGCGGAGTTCTATGCGAACATCAACCCTGGAGAATAACCTTGTTCCGCCGTTCTACCGAACGGCGGTCACGTTGACTCTGCGCAGCCCCGAAGCACCCCACCTTGTCGCTCAAACCGTCGCTCGCGTACAGAAGTACGCGTCGCTCCTCCTTCGCGCCAACCTGGGGCACTTCGAGACTGCTCGCTGTCGGTGCCAAAACATCGACGTTTCTTTTCTTCAAATTGATTCGAATTAGGCGCCGTAGGGGTTGCGGTCGCGCTCGATGCGCTGGCGGATGTGGGCGTACTCGATTATCAACAGCACCAGGAGTAGGGCCATGATGGCTAGGTAGCTCACCACAGCGCCCATCAGACCCAGTAGCTTAATCAGGATCACCGGCAGCACCACGCTTACGGCGAAGCAGATCAGGTAGATCTTGGTGACGTCTCCAGCGTGGCGCAGCACCGTGATGATGGCGTAGATAAAGTCGATGGCCGCGGTGACGCCGCCGGCGACGACCATCAGCAGCGCCAGCGTACGGTAGCGTTCAAAGCTGAGGCCGTACATAAAGCTCATGAGGGGAATACCGGGACCTGCCATAAATGCGGCGCACACGCCGGTGATGACCACGATCAGCGCCATAACGGCAACAATAATCAGGTCAAAGCGACGACGCTTGCGAGGATTAGCCCAAATGCTCGACAAGCGCAGGAGCTGCGGTTTATAGATAAATCCAATGCTCAGCAAAATAGCCTGCGCCGGAAAGAACAGGGCATTAAAGTACAGCTGATATTTGTATGCCAGCGTGCCTTCCATCACAAACTTGGGCATGCTCTCAATAAGGTTGAACAGGAACAGTGCACCAAAGAGCGGGGCGCACTGGACAAACAGGTGGCCGACCTCGCGCAGGCTCACGTGGCACGATTTTTCGGTCTCGAGCAGGGCAAGCGGCGCGGTGACCAGCACGAGCGAGGCGATGGCGGTGACACCCATGGCCATGGCCGCGATGGGCATGCTGCGCGTGAGGAACAGTGCCACGCTAAAGACCGCGATGACGCCGGCGGAACGCAGCGTTTGGCTCATGCCGGCCAAATAGAGCTTGTCGGCCTGCTGCAGGCGGCCCTCGTACACGTCGGCGATGCCGTCGATCACCTTATAGAGGTAGACGCCCAGGCCGATCGTGGCCATCTGCGCATCGTAGCCGCGGGCGCTGCTGTATACCAGGCCGCATGCCAGCGCGAGCGCTCCGCAGAGCCAGCGGTTGAGCTGGTAAGAGGCAAAGGACGTCTTTTCGTCGATGTCCGAGACCTGGAAATTGCGCACGCCGTAGTTGCACGCGATCATGATGAGCGTGCCGGTGACAAAGGCGATGGAGAATTTGCCAGCCTCCTCGGCGCCCGCGAGCTGTGTGGACACGATGGTGAGCAACGGAAACGCCATGCCCCACACGACGGTGCCCAGGGTATTCCAAAGGTAGTCGCGACGGGTGGCGTGATCTTCGTACTCGGCTTCTTGCGTGGAGAAGCCGCCGCCGTAGACGGCTCCGAGCAGGCGGTTCCACCAGGCATTGACCATGCGGTGGATGGGGCCGGGCTGGCGATCGCGCTCGCGGCGACGGCGTGTGACCTGGCTGCTGTCGGGACTGCCGGCGTTACGCTGGCTTAGCTCTTGGATTCGTGCGAGCTCCTCGGCGGTGTGCGATGCGGGGAACAGGCCGTTCTCGATGCGTCCGCCCTGCCCGTGCGCCCCGTCCGATACGGTGGGGTCGGCGACGCCATTGCGGCGGGCGATGGCGCGGCGAATGCTATCGATGGGCGTGATGCTCAAAGCGGAGTCCTTTCTATTGCTGCGCTCTAGTATAGACGCGACGGTGTTCGTTCGTGTTTTTGAACAGGTTGTTCGATAATTTCGGCGGCGCCATTCAGTAGACGGCATTTGGGGACGTTCCTTATGTGCCGGCACTTTGGGAACGTCCCTAAGTGTCGGCATCCGGGGTCGCTCCTTGGTTGTTGCCTGTTCAAGAGTGTCCCTAACGACTAGGCCGCTTGCGTGCGATTTTTGACCGTTGGGCGGGCGCTTCGCCGTTGCCGCAAAAACGTTTTTGCATATCGGGTACAACGGGCTTTACGTGAGTAAAGTGCGCGCCTCGTCCACGTGTCGCGCTTTTAAAGGAGGCCCCATGCCAGGTATTACCCCTGCAGAAGTTCTGTCCAACTTTGGCATTACGCTGGTCGAAGATCCTGCCGAGAATCAGCCCCGTCTGCTGGTCGATCTACCCGCCGCGGAGCTCGTCGAGCACGCCATCCGCCGCGAAGAAGGCCGCATGGCATCCAATGGCGCACTCGTGATCGAGACGGGGGAGCGCACCGGCCGTTCGCCCAACGACCGCTTTATCGTCGACACGCCCGACGTGCACGACAAGATCGCCTGGGGCGCCGTCAACCGACCGCTTTCGATCGAGAGCTACGAGACCATCAAGGCCGGTATCGTCAACTACCTCAACGAGCGCGATGTGTTCGTCACCCGCGGCATGGCCGGCGCCGACCGCAACCACACGCGTCGACTGCTCGTTGCCTGCGAGCGTGCCAGCCAGGCACTCTTTATTAAGCAGATGCTCGCTCGCCCGCTCGCCCGCGAAATCGCGCGCACCGGTGAGCCGGACTTTTGCGTGCTCGCCGCTCCCGGCTACCAGTGCGACCCTGCCATCAAGGGCCTCAACTCCAGCGCCGCCGTGGTCATCAACTTCCAGGAACGCGTGATTCTGGTCGCCGGCACCGGCTACTCCGGTGAGATCAAAAAGTCGATCTTCAGCGTCATGAACTACCTGCTGCCCGTCGAGGACGACGTGCTGCCCATGCACTGCTCGGCCAGCATGGATCCTGTCACGCACGAGACCGCCGTGTTCTTTGGCCTGTCCGGCACCGGCAAGACCACGCTTTCGGCCAACCCCACGCGCCTACTGATCGGCGACGACGAGCACGGTTGGTCCGACATGGGCATCTTCAACATCGAGGGTGGCTGCTACGCCAAATGCGAGGGCCTGGACGCGTTCCACGAGCCCGAGATCTTCAACGCCGTCCGCTTTGGCGCCATCTGCGAAAACGTGGTGCTCGACGAGAACCGCAAGCCCAACTACGACGACGTCTCGATCACGCACAACACGCGCGTGGCATACCCTGTGGAGCACATTCCCAACGCGTGGACCAAGGGCATGGGCACCACTCCAAGCGTCGTACTGTTCCTGACCTGCGACGCCTTTGGCGTGTTGCCGCCCATCTCACGCCTGACGGCCGATGCCGCCATGTACCACTTTGTGACGGGCTTTACGGCCAAGATCCCCGGCACCGAGGTCGGCGTCACCGAGCCCACGCCCACGTTCTCTTCGCTGTTTGGCGAGCCGTTTATGCCGCTCGACCCCATGGTCTATGCCAAGATGCTCGGTGAGCGCATCGCCGACGGCCGCACCCGCGTCTACTTGGTCAACACCGGCTGGATCGGCGGCGGCTACGGCGTGGGTCATCGCATCGAGCTTGCCTACACGCGCGCCCTGGTGGCCCGCGCCCTCGACGGTACCATCGAGGACAGCGAGTTCGTGCACGACGACATCTTTAACGTCGACATTCCCACCACGTGCCACGGCGTACCCGACGGCATCCTGGTGCCGCGCCAGTACTGGCAGAGCACCGCTCGCTACGACGAGGCCGCGCACAACTTGGCCGTGATGTTCGAGGAGAACTTCGAGAAGAAGTACTCGCACCTGCCCGAATCCGTCAAGGCCGCCGGTCCGCATGCTCAGGTGCACGCCGACGCCCGTCATCGCGGCCACGGCCTGCTGGGACTTCGCCACTAGCGTCGCCTCAGACCCAAAACCACCATAAAGGGGACAGGCACCTTTGTGGTGGTTTTACTCGCGCGGATGATTCGGGTTACAATACGCCTGACATATCGCTCCCTTCTCCGGATGGGGGCAGCGTAAGCGCTCTTGTGGCGGCACCGTAGGACTTTGAAGGTGGCCGTCGTAAGGGCGCTTTTTGTTTAGGCACCCGGGCTCGGGCGCATGCTATGAAGGGAGAGCACATGAAGAGCTTTATTGCCGAGGATTCGTTTTGGGAGCTATTTCCGCAGGCGGCTGTCGGTGTTGTGGTCGTAAAGGGTATGAAGCCCGCGGCTCAGATTCCTCAAGAGGACGTGGACGCGATTGCGGCGTTGCTCGACCGCGCCAATATCGACGCGGAGCGTCATCTGACCAGCGATACTATCAGCGAGAACGCACCGGTCAAGGCATGGCGCGAGGCTTATCGGCTGTTCAAGACCAAAAAGGGCGCGCGTTGCTCAATTGAGAACCTGCTCAAGCGCGTGCTCAAGGGCAAGCCGGTCGGTCATATCACGCCGGCGGTGGATATCTACAACACGGTTTCGTTGACCTATGCGCTGCCCGTGGGAGGCGAGGATTTGCACGCGATCGAGGGAGATCTTCGCTTGAAGGTGACTGACGGTGGCGATGCGTTTCTGCCACTTGGCGAGGAAACGGATGACCCGACGCTGCCCGGCGAGCTCGCCTACATCGATGATGCGGGCGCCGTATGCCGCTGCTGGAACTGGCGCGATGGCGTTCGCACGGCGCTGTCCGACGATTCGGCCGATGCATTCCTGGCGATTGAGTGCGTGGAGCCCGAGCGGATGGGGGATTGCCAGGCTGCCGTTGATCGTCTCGCCGAGTTGCTCGAGCGCTATCTGGGAGCGACGGTTGTCGTTAAGACGCTTGTGACCCGCGACAATCCCTGCGTGGAACTGTAACGACGCCTGCGGATTATGTTCGCCGGTCAAAACCACCACAAAGGTGCCTGTCCCCTTTGTGGTGGTTTTTATGTTGATGGGTTAACAAATGGGATATTTGGGTATGGGTGTTGCCTCGTGCGGCTAAGATGTTTACCCGTTAGCATCATGTAAGCGAAAGGCGGTCGTCTCCCATGCAGCAGAACGACGAGACACGTTTCGAGGACTTTGTCGGACTGATCAGCGGGCTCTACAAGGAGATCCAGCGCATTAAGACATCCGAGGGCGCAAGGCTGGGCCTCAAGGGCTCCGACGTTATGTGCCTGTACTATCTTGAGCGCAGCAAGGACGGCCTGACTGGCGCTGACCTGGCTCGCATGGCAGGCGTGACCCGTGCCGCCGTCTCGCGCACGCTCGCGCATCTGGAGGAGGGCGGCTACGTCGAGGTCGACGACTCGGGTGATGCGGCCGTTAAGTATCGTGCCCCGGTGCGCCTGACCGCTCTGGGCGGCGAGAGCATGAGCGAGGCGGACCGCATCATTCGCGAGGTGCTCGACACCACCGGTAAGGCTATGGGTGTGGAGCAGCGCGAGCAGATGTATGCGTCGCTGCGTACGATTCTCAACACCCTGCGTGAGATCTAAGGCCGCCAAGGCATTTGCTTCCCATTAAAAACTGCATAGTCCCGTTTGAGTGCGTATGCCGTGCCGGGGGCATTGCTGTCAAAATTCCCCGCGCGGGACCTGCGCAAGAAAGGATTCGTTATGTCCGTCCGCATTATTACCGATTCCGCAAGCGATATGTCGCCGGCGGAGCACCCGGCGCTGTCCGTCTTGCCGCTGTCCGTTACCTTTGGCACCGATGTGTATATGGATGGCGTCGACATCGATCACCAGCGCTTTTACGAGATGCTCGTGGAGCGCGACGAGCTGCCCAAGACCGGCCAGGTCAACCCGTACGCGTTTTCGCAGGCGATTGCCGAAGCACGTGAGGCCGGCGACGAGGCGGTGATTATTACCGTGGGTGCCAAACTTTCGGGGACCAATCAGAGCGCCCGTACCGCACTTGCCGAGGCGCCGGGCGGCGACGTGTATGTGGTTGATAGCAATAACGTTACCCTGGGTGAGCGCGTGCTGGTCGAGTATGCCCTGCGCCTAGTGGACGAGGGCCAGGGCGCGGCCCAGATCGCGGCGGCTGTCGAGGCCGTCCGTGACCGCGTGGTGGTTATTGGTCTGCTCGAGACGCTGGAGTACCTGGTGCGCGGCGGTCGCCTGTCTGCTGCTGCCGGCGCCGTGGGCACGCTGCTCAACGTAAAGCCTGTTGTGGCTGCCGAGGACGGTCTGATCGTGCAGCTGGGCAAGGCGCGCGGTTCCAAGAACGGACGTAACCTGCTCAACCAGAAGGTCGAAAAGGCAGGCGGCATCGACTTTTCCATGCCGCTGGCGCTCGGCTATACGGGCCTTTCGGAT
>CAUAGV010000052.1 GCA_958428675.1 uncultured Collinsella sp. | reverse complement strand
TCGGTCTTTTCGACGGCGGCTTTGAGCTCGTCAATCTTCTCCTGGAGCGCGGCGACTTCTGCTGCGTTCTGCTCGATTTCGTTGTCGCTCACAGCCTGCGAGGCCTGATTCTTTTGCTGCTGCGCCTGCTTTTGAGACTGGCCCGCCGCGTCGGCCTTCTTCTGGGCGGCATCGTAGACGGCCTGAGCGTCCTTGAGCTGCTTTGCCGACTCCTCGGCCAGCTGGGCAGCCGTCTTTACGACCGCTTGGTTACCGGCGGCAACGGTGTTCTCTACAGAACTACCCCCCCCCTGAACAGAATCGCCGTTATCGGTTGACGGTGCAGCAATTGCCGCCAGCGGCGACATAAGCGGCTGAGCGATGAGGCCCGCCGTCAAAACGGTTGCGACGGCGTGGTTGGCAACGCCCTTGACGTTGACGGCCTTAGTCCGAGGCTCAAAGTGTTGTGGACTGTAGTTTGCCATGGCTTTCTCCCTTTGACACGGATGTATCCATACGCTTCAAAATGTAGGAGCTGATTTTTGAATTCTGTTGCGCAACATTGGTCACCAGCGAATTTTTTGAAATTCGCGCTCTCGTGCTTCACAATTTCGTCACATATGTAGGAACTGGTGCATCATATTCTTGCAGGATCGAATTGAGCCTATGATTTGCATTTGCTCCCGCGTCATCCGCCCTATCGGATTCCGCATCCAACAGACACCCCGCCCGCCACGGTGTAGAGTAAGGGCGACGAGCGGGATACGCGGACCGCGCTGGAACGAGGTAAACATGGAACTCGATAAACAACAGCTCAAGCGACTGCGCGAGCGCCATCATCGGCGCCATGGCATCCGCCCCGCCCATAGTGAGGCAGCCGAGCAGGCAGGCCGCTTTTTAAAGCGCGCATTCAACATTCGCGAAGGTCGCGCGCCCTATCACGTAATCCGCAAGCGCTTTGTAAACGGGGCGCGCCTGACCGGCTCCCACCTATGCATCCTCATCATCGCCATGCTCATCGCGAGCATCGGCCTCGATATCGATTCGGACATCGCCATCGTGGGCGCCATGCTCATCTGCCCGCTTATGGGATCGGTCCTTGCCATGGCATATGGCATCGCCACGCTCGACCGCGAGATTACCGTCGAGGCCATTGCCGGTCTCGCGTTGCAGATGGCCTTCTGCCTGGTCACGTCCACGTTGTACTTTAAGCTCTCGCCCCTTGGCACCACCACGGCCGCCATTATCGACAACTCGACGCCCACCGTGTGGGACCTCGCTGTCGCCCTCGCGGGCGGCTTTGCGGGTGGCCTGGGCAACTCGCGCGACCAGGAACCCGCCACGCTCATCGCCGGCGTGGCCGTGGCGACCGCGCTCATGCCGCCCCTGTGCGCGGCGGGCTACGGCATCGCCATCGCAAGCGGATCGCTGTTTCTCTCGGCGCTCTACGAGTTTGGCATCAACGTGGTCTTTATCGCACTGGCTGCCGAAGCCGTGCTGCTTCTTTTGCGCGTGCCGCTCAAGCGCGACCTGAACGGCGACGGTATTGTGACCGCCGAGGAAAATGCCGAGGTCGACGAGCTGTCACGCAAGGTGCGCCGCCGCATTATTGTGGGCACGGTGATCTTTGCCATCCCCTGCATCGTTATGACCGCGGGATCCATTGGCTCGGCGCAGGCCGGCGTGCAGGACGGCTATGGCGTCACCGAAACTACGCGCGAGCTTGCCGCGGTACTGCCGGGCTTTAAGGATTACACCGTCGCCGTCGAGACCTCGGCTACCGAAGGCGAGAAGGAGGGCCTTGTCGAGCGCGAGGTTGTCGCCCATGTGACGACAAGCGAGGCGCTTGGGGCACACGACCGCCACGTCGCTCGTAAACTCATCAACCTCAACGTACCCGAACTCGATCGCGTGGAGTTCGATGTGAAGTGATGCCGGCGCGGGATGAGCGCTCGCACGTACGCAAGCTACGACGAGGCGCAGACGAGATGCGGATACGAGCAAATTGCGGGGTGCGGTTCACACCCGCGCCCCGCTCGCCGTTTTATTGCCGTGAATCAGACGTCCGCATCGACATCGCCAGACTCCACCGTAAACGCCGGATCGGTGCTCACCAGATAAAACCGGGTCACTTTGCTATCTCTAAATAGATAGAGCTGGCCCTGCTCGCGTCGGCGTGACATATACGCCACATGGACCGTACCGAATTCTTCGCCGTTTTCCTTCTTTAATATCAGGATGTTGGGGTCATCCGTACGCTTAAACTGCCCGTCTGTGCAGATTCCGTCTTGGTCGACCAGCTGCCATCGACAGTTGTCCTCCTCAAGAAAAGCCAGGGTTTCCCGACTCGTTTTGTCATCCCGATAGAAACCATCAATGGCAAACCCTTCGGAAGCGCATTCCTGGATATAGGACGTTTCTCGGCTTATAGCAAACAGCCCCGTAGCGCCCAGGAGCACAGCCAGGCAAACCACTGCAAGGGTTATCGAGATAGTACGGCGGCCCATATTAACCAGCCCGATACTTGTTTAACGGAGCGCGAAACATACTTGGCACCTCCGATATCAGAGCAAACGTCACCCGCAGCCCGGCGGCAGTCATATGTTTCCAACATCAAACCATATGACAACCACTCGCGAGAGGGGTATCGGCGAACGGTGCATTTTTGCGCTCCATTGGTCAAACGTCAACGCACGCTACAGCTCTTGCCCGATCAATTCAGATTTTGTCGCATACTACCGTAGATCCCCAACGCTTCCACCCCCCCCGAATTATTCGGGGCAGCCGCGATAGCGCTCAATCCAGTCCACGGCAAAGTCGACAAGCTCGCGCTGGCGCATAAAGCGGATCATACCGTTACCGAGAGGCGCCGTGCGCACCGAGCATTCACGCTCAAAAGCAGCGCCGATTTCATCGAAATCCTCGCCATCGACAAAGAGCGTACGGTATTCCTTCCATACGCGTCGACCGTTTTCCACAATCGCACTGTGCTCCACACAGTCGTGCTTGCCAGGGTATTCCGCACGGGCGTCGGCCAAATGCAGCGACGTATTCTTGTCGTAGCCCACGCCCATAAGCAGCACGTAGCCGTCCAAATCGTACAGGCGCGCGATGGGCGATCCGTCGCCAAAGATGTTGCTCAGGTCGTGGTTTTCCGTCAAGAATTGAGCATGCCGGCCGTTTGCCGCCACCGAGCGCGCCGGATGGTCGCTTCTATGCGTACCCGGCCACGTGCGAAACATCTCGGCCACAGCCCCCATCGTATTGGTAGGCGTAATGCGCTTGTCATAGGCAGGCCAGTTATCGCGAATCAACTGCCACCATTCTTGAGGTTCCCGCCAATGGACACCACTCTCGGGGTCCAAGTTTTTCCATGATTGCGTCGGCATCATGATGGTACCGGTCTCGCCCACCATCTGGAGCAGCGCCTCGATTACCGGCTGTGCGCCGCCGCACACATATCCAAGCGCGCTGAGCGAGCAATGGACCATAACCGTCTGCCCTGCGCACATACCGACAGCGGAAAGCGCGTCGAGGATATCCTGCTTAAGCACGATTTGCCGATCCATTACCGTTTCCCCTCTATCCCCGCACATCAGTTTCTTTTGCGTCATGCGCCGAAATGGCACACAGGCCATGCGGCGCATGACGCTGCAAATGATACGTTTCCTAATGTTGCCGAGGGATCATTATTTAGTACTTGAAGAAGCCCTCGCCCGAGCTTTCGCCCAGCTTACCTTCGTCGAGCATTTTCTTGAGGACGGACGCCATGGCCTTAAAGTTGTAGGGCATCATCATCTTCTTGAGCAGCGGGCTCACCAGGCCCGGGACCTTCTGATACTGCATAACGATGTTGTACGCCGTCTGGATGCCCACGGTGTCGAATACGCGGAACGGACCCTTGGGGGCGCCAGTGCCACGCGTCCATGCGAGGTCGATGCTCTTGGGATCGCTCACGCCCGAGACATACAGGTCAAGACCCGAAAGCAGACACCAGCATGGAATTGAGCAGGTAGCCGTTCTTTTCCTTGTTGACGGGCAGGGCAAGCATGCGAATATCGTTGGCAAAGTCGACGAGCTCATCGAAATAGCGCTTGTCGGTTTGGTCCTGTGCCATGACCTCGGTCATGTTGTTCTTCCAGATGGAGTTGGCAAAGTGCAACGACAGGTACTTCTCGGGGCGGCCGGTGTACTTGGCAAAGGTACTCGGCAGCAACGTGGAGGAGTTGGTCACGACGACGGTCTTTTGCGGGAGTACCGGGGCGAGCTTCTTGTAGAAGTCGATCTTTGCCTGGGTGTCCTCGGCCATAGACTCGATGACCAGGTCGGCGTCGGCCACGGCCTTGGCAAGATCGAGTTCCAGCTTGAGTGTGGAGTAGGCACGCTCAACGGCGGCGAGTGCCGCCTCCTTGTCGAAGGGTTGGCCGCTATCGGCGATACCGGCGCACCACTTGCCCGTGCCATCCGCCATGCCCTCGATTGCCGCGATGTATTCCTCGCGCACATGATCGATCTTGGTCTGAGTGCGGCCGATGCTGCCCTCGCTGCGCAGCCAGATCGTCACATCAAAGCCGCAGTAGGCAGCCTGAAAGGCAATCTGGCTTCCCAACACGCCGCCGCCGGCAACACAAACGGTCTTGTAGCTCATAGGAACAGTCCTCTCTTGCGTAATTCCATAGATGTGTATTTATTCAACCGTAAGGAGGACGCACGTTGGGGGTGGGTTCCATAAACGGACGGTATTTTGCGGCGAACGGATACACTTGTTCATTAACTCAGGGTTCCGTGTCCAGCAAAAACGGGAGGTAGCCGGTGCGGCCACCTCCCGTTTGTCCCATATCTAGCCCATAGCAGGCCAGTTACTTCTTAATGCCACGCCCCAGACGCTCGGCGACCGACGCCACGGCACTCTCGTCGACCGAGCCGCAGCTCACGCAGCCATCATGGGCACGCATCTGGCCGGTGACCTCGTCCATCGCGAGCGGTGCCACCTTCTCGAGCTTAAAGCCCTTGCCGGCGCGCATGTTTTCCTTGGCCACGCTGATCATGAGCTTGATGCGGTTGAGCTGGTTGACCTCGGACGCACCGGGGTCATAGTCCACTGCGACGATGTTGCTCTCGGGGTGCTGGCGGCGCAACTCCTTGATCACGGCCTTGCCCACCACGTGGTTGGGCAGGCACGCGAAGGGCTGCGTGCAGATGATGTTGGGCGCACCATGGTCGATCAGGTCGAGCATCTCGGCCGTAAGTAACCAGCCCTCGCCCATGTTGTTACACACCGAAAGCACCGTACGGGCTTTGTCGGCCATGGTGCCGATGCGCTCGGGCGCCTCAAAGCGGCGGGACTTTTCGAGCATCTCCTCCACCGGCGTGCGCATCCAGTCCACAAGCTTGATGAGCGCCTGCATACCAGCGCGCGTGGTAGCAGAGCTTCCCAACTCGTCCTTCTGCAGCTCGGCGTTGCTCATGGAGTACAGGAAGAAGTCGAGCAGGCCCGGCACTACGGCCTCGCAGCCCTCGCGCTCGATGACATCGACCACGTGGTTGTTGGCTGTGGGATGGAACTTGACCAAGATCTCACCGACCACGCCCACGCGCGGCTTGGTACCCTCGCCCACGAGCGGCATAGTGTCGAACGCGCGGATGGCCTCACGGCACAGCTTGGTGTAGTTGTGGCGGTTGAACTTGGGCGCCAGCTTGCGGGCTCGTGCCATGTACTCCTCGTAGAGCGCGTTGGCGGCACCGGGCGTGGCCTCGTACGGGCGGCAGCGGTAGAGCATCTGCATCATCACGTCGCCAAAGAGCACCGCGTAGACTGCCTGCTTAAGCAGCGCCGGCGTAATCTTAAAGCCGGGGTTGTCCTCGCCGAGTGCCACTGCCGAAAGCGAGATCACCGGGATCTCTGGGTGGCCGCTCTCGCGCAGGGCCTTGCGAATGAGCGCGATGTAGTTGGTGGCACGGCAGCCGCCGCCGGTCTGGCTGATGACCACGGCCGTCTTGGACAGGTCGTACCGACCGCTCTCGATGGCCTCCATGATCTGGCCCGTCACCAGGATCGACGGATAGCAGATGTCGTTGTTCACGTAGCGCAGGCCGGCCTCGACGGCGTCGTGGTCGGTCGAGGGCAGCAGCTCCAAGTTGTAGCCGGCACCGCGGAACACCTCTTTGACCAGGTCAAAGTGAATCGGTGCCATCTGCGGGCACAGGATGGTGTAGCCCTCGTCGCGCATCTGTTCGGTAAAGGGCACCTTGGGCCACGCGGTCGAAGCACTCTCGCGCTGAGCCTCAAACGTGTACTTGCGGCTCGCGAACGCGGGAGCATCCGTGGAGGGTGCCACCGGCGCGGCATCGCCCTGCTCGTAGGCCTCGCCCGCGGCCGTGGCCTCGGCCAAGCGCTCGGCCTCCTGGTCCTTGAGCGCGGCCATGAGCGAGCGGATGCGGATGCGCGCGGCGCCCAGGTTGGACACCTCGTCGATCTTGAGCACGGTGTAGATCTTGCCGCTGGCTTCCAGAATCTCCTGCACTTGGTCGGTGGTCAGGGCATCAAGGCCGCAGCCGAAGGAATTGAGCTGGATCAGGTCCAGGTCGTTGCGCATCGTCACAAAGCGGGCGACGGCGTACAGGCGGCTGTGGTACATCCACTGGTCGACGACGCGGATCGGGCGCTCGGGCTTTACCAGATGCGCGAGCGAATCCTCGGTAAAGACCGCAAAGCCAAAGCTCGAGATAAGCTCGGGCAGGGCATGGTTGATCTCGGGGTCGTTATGGTAGGGACGACCGGCGAGCACGATGCCGTGACCGCCGTGGTCCTCGACCCACTTAAGAGCCTCCTCGCCCATAGTCTGGATGTCCTCGTGGAAACGCGCATCGGCCTCAAAGGCAGCGTTGACGGCGGCATCGACCTCGGAGCGCGTGATCTTGGGTCCACGCACGCGACCGCGACCGGCTTGCGCATCGGCCACACGGTCGACGGCGAGCACCTGATACAGACGGCGCTTGAGCTCGGTCTTGTCGTGATAGGGCACAAACGGGTACAGGAACTCGATGTTCTGCTCGCGGATCTCGTCGATATTGAGCGCCAGCGCCGTGGGGTAGCTCATGACGATGGGGCAGTTATAGCAGTTACCAGCAGTCGGGTCCTCCTTGCGCTCCCAGCGCACGCACGGCATCCAGATGAAGTCGACGTCACGGTCGATGAGGTTCATCACGTGGCCGTGGCTCATCTTGGCCGGATAGCACACGCTTTCGGACGGCATGGACTCGATGCCCGCCTGGTAGGTCTTCTTGCTCGACTGGTCGGACAGCTGCACGCTAAAGCCTAGGCGCGTAAAGAACGCATGCCAGAAGGGGTAGTTCTCGTACATATTGAGCGCGCGGGGAATGCCGACTGTGCCGCGCGGGGCCTCGTCGGGGCTCAGGACCTCGCGGTTAAAGAGCAGCTCGTTTTTCTTTTTGAAGAGGTTGGGGGCCTCGGTCTTTTGCTTTTTGTGGCCGGCACCCTTCTCGCAGCGGTTGCCGGTAATGAAGCGCCTGCCGCCACCAAAGTCGTTGACGGTAAGCTGGCAGTTGTTAGAGCAACGGCCGCAGCGGACATGCTTTTGCGTCACGGTAAGGTGCGCGATGTCCTCAGCCGAAAGGATGGTCGAGATGCCATCGGCGCCGGCGCGATCGCGGGCGAGCAGGGCCGCACCATAGGCGCCCATGCAGCCGGCGATGTCGGGACGTACGGCATGAACGCCCGTGAGCTGCTCAAACGCGCGCAGCGTAGCATCGGACATAAAGGTGCCGCCCTGGACGATCGCCTGACTGCCGATCTCCTTGGGGTCGCGCAGCTTAATGACCTTGAACAGGGCATTCTTGATGACGGAATAAGACAGGCCGGCCGCGATGTCGCCCACCGTGGCGCCTTCCTTTTGCGCCTGCTTGACGCGCGAGTTCATAAAGACCGTGCAGCGGCTGCCCAGGTCGACGGGGGCCTTGGCATGGATGGCGGCATCGGCAAACGCGCGCACGTCCATGTTCATAGAGACGGCGAAGCTCTCGATAAAGCTGCCGCAACCCGACGAGCAAGCCTCGTTGAGCATGATGTGCTCGATCACGCCGTCCTTGACGCGCAGGCACTTCATGTCCTGGCCGCCGATGTCCAGGATAAACTCGACGCCGGGCAGGAATGCCTTGGCGCCGCGCAGGTGCGCAACGGTCTCGATCTCGCCGGAGGCGGCCTTGAGAGCCTCGATGAGCAGCGCCTCGCCGTAGCCCGTGGTGGTCACGTGGCCGATGGTGCAGCCCGAGGGAATGTGGTTGTAGAAATCGGCCATGATGACCTTGGCCGTGCCCAGGATGTCGCCGTTGTTGTTGCCGTACCAGGTGTGCAACAGCTGGCCGTCCTCGCCCACGAGCGCGGCCTTCATGGTGGTGGAGCCGGCGTCGATACCGATGAACACGCGGCCGGTGTAGCCGTCGAGCTTGCCCTTGGGGACGACCTCCTGGTCGTGGCGGGTCTTGAACTCAGCAAAGTCCTCGTCGGTGGCAAAGAGCGGATCCAGGCGCTCGACCTCAGCACCCTGCGTGTCGCCCAGGCTGTCGATGGCCTCGATAAGCTGCGGGAACGTGCTGAGCTTGTTGGACTCGTGCGCCATGGCAGCGCCGCTCGCCACAAACAGGTGGGCGTTTTGGGGCACAATGCGGTGCTCCTCGTCCAGGTTGAGCGTGAGGTAGAAGCGATGGCGCAGCTCGGAGAGATACTGCAGCGGGCCGCCCAGGAAGGCGACGTTACCGCGAATGGGACGGCCGCACGCCAGGCCCGAGATGGTCTGGGTCACGACGGCCTGGAAGATGGAGGCGGCCACGTCCTCGGGACGGGCGCCCTCGTTGAGGAGCGGCTGCACGTCGGTCTTGGCAAAAACGCCGCAGCGACTGGCGATGGGATAGATGGTGGTGGCGTTGGCCGCGAGCTCGTTGAGGCCGCTCGCGTCGGTGTGCAGCAGGGTTGCCATCTGGTCGATGAACGCGCCCGTACCGCCGGCGCAGGTGCCGTTCATGCGCTGCTCGATGCCGTTATCGAAGTAGATGATCTTGGCGTCCTCGCCGCCCAGCTCGATGGCGACATCGGTGGCCGGGATAAGGGTCTCGACGGCACGCTTGCTGGCGATGACCTCCTGGACAAACTCCAGGTCGAGCCACTGGGACAGCAGCAGGCCGCCCGAGCCGGTAATGGCGCAGGTCATCTGGGCCGTCGGCAGCACGGTCGCAGCACCCTCGAACAGGTCGCGGGCGCAAGCGCGGACGTCGGTGTGGTGGCGCTGGTACTTGGCGTAGACAATCTGGTTATCGTCGTTGAGCACGGCGAGCTTAACGGTGGTGGAGCCCACGTCAATGCCCAGGTGCAGGTTGCCGCGGGCGGCCTCGGGGTTGAAGATTGCGCCTTCGGGGGCGTGGGCGGCGGTGGCGGCTACGGGCTCAGCGGCGGCGGGCTCGCTAGCGACGGACGTCTCTCCTGCCGCGTTCTTGGCATCGGCAACTACCTCGGCAACTTTCTCGGCAGCCGCGGTCGCGGCCTTCTGCGCGGCGTCTACCACGGCGGGTGCAGCCTCACGCGCGGCAGCGACCATTCGGTCCTTAATGCCCTCGACGAGTTTGCTCATTGTCTCTCCTCTTAGTTGTTGGACTCGACGGTTGCGGTGGTGTCGACCGCGTCCTCGAGCTGCAGATTCAATAGCTTCATGCCGTATTCCGGCACGTTGATATCGATGGGTTGGCCATACAGGTCGCCGGGGCGCACAAAGGCGATGACCGTCATAATGCGCGCCATGGTCTCGGGCGATTCGGAAAGGTCACGCTCAAACCAACGTTGGATCATGCCGACCTCGGCACTCACGACATAGGTGACGTAGTAGTCAAAGAAGGTGCCCAGCGCCAAGCCCAAAATGCCCGTCTGTGCACGCGGCACCACGGCCTCGCGTGAGGTATCGATGATCTTTTTAATAAAGGCGGGGTCGCCGCCCGGGCCCAGCAGGGCCCCGATAA
>CAUAGV010000051.1 GCA_958428675.1 uncultured Collinsella sp. | reverse complement strand
TCCACTCGGCGATCTCTTGGGCGGTGGCCCAGCGTTTAAGCGGCGTGAGCTCCATAATCTGGTTCCACAGGTGCTCGTCTTCCATCACGCAACGGTTGAGCGGCGTGATAACGCCGCCCGGGTCCACACTGTTGGCGATGGCCTGCGGTGCCAGGCGGTTTGCAAGGTTCTTGGTGTAGGCGATAACGCCGCCCTTGCTGGCGGCATAGGCGGGAAACTCCGATCCCGTATGTCCGCTCGCCGACCCCACATTGACCACGGATTTGATAGCCGGCGCCGGCTTGGCGGCAAGCCCCTCCCCCACAAAGGCGTAGCGCTCGGTCACGTTGATGGTGCCACACAGGTTGGCGGCAATGTCATCGGCCGAATCCTGTACACCGGCAACGTTCACGATTACCTGAGGCTCAAGGTCGCCTGGAAACGAGTTAGGCTCGCGTACATCAACGATCAGATGGCGGTAGCGCTCGTGCTCGACCGCCGCCGGCAGCAGGTCAAAGCCCACGACCTCGTGGCCCTCGTCCAAAAAGCGCCGCACACACGCGGTTCCGATACCGCCCGAGGCGCCCGTGATCAAAACCCGCATACTTGCTCCTTAGGCGGTTGCGTGGCGCTCGAGGTACTCGGCGCCCACATTCTCACGCTCCCAGCCACGCACGACCTTATAGCCCACGGGGCTCAGGAAGACCTCGCACAGCAGCTCGGCAACAGCGCCGGTCAGCGAGCACATAAGGACCTGCACCCAGGTCCAACCAAAGAACGTATGGCTCACCACAATGGCAAAGACCAGGTTGTCGATAAACTGGCCAACACCCGTGGACACATAGGAACGGAAGGCGAAGCTCGCAAAGTTATTCTTTTTGAGCATACGGCCGAGCGACTGGTTTAGCGTGGAATTAACCACGGCAGAAACGAGCATTGCCAGCGAAGAGCCCAGCACCACGTACCAGGTGCCGCCAATGGTGGCGTTAAGGGCGCTGTTGACCTCGATCATGCCCGTGTCGTAGTAGGCGCCCCACATGCCGGGCGTGAGCGAGCATGCCCAAAAGCACAGGCTCACGGCCAGGTTGACCAGCAGCGCGAGGATAGAGATTTTGATGGATGCCTTGGCGCCAAAGCGCTTGCAGATCATGTCCTGGCACAAAAACGAAACCCAGCTCACCACAAAGCCGCAATCGAGTGCCAGATACGGCAGGCTGATGAGCTCTTTGTTGGCCAGCAGGTTCATCATGATGACGCTCACGAAAAACAGCGAAACCGTTGCCGCGGGAATGCTCCGCAACAGGACCTTGTAGTCCTCCATGACCTTCTTGATCATTATGTACTCCTTTGGTTTTAGGTTTAACGAGCAGGATATCGGACCCGAACTGCTCGGACGCCCCGGTCTTGAGACGACGGTGGGTATGATAACCGCTCACACGGCATCAGGCAAGCAACCGGCGCGGTAGGCCCGCAGGGCCACCGCGCCTATGCGTTAAAAGGCTACGTTGCCAAACTCCGACAGGATCAGGTCGGGGTTGTGGTCGGTTGCCCAGTCCACGTTCCACGGGCTCGTGAACAGCAGCAGCTTACCGCCGCGCATGTCCTCGACGCGCAGGGTGTCGCGCGTGAGCGAAAGGCCAGGGATATCGATGGTATCGGGGTCATTCTGGATCCAGCGGATGTCCGTATAGGGCAGCGGCTGGCGACGAACCTCAACACGGTACTCGGCCTTAAGACGGCGCTCGAGCACCTCAAACTGCAGCACGCCGACCACGCCCACGATGACGCTCTCCATGCCGGCGCCCAGCTCGCGGAAGATCTGGATGGCACCCTCCTGGGCAAGCTCCTCCATACCCTTGACGAACTGCTTGCGCTTGAGCGTGTCGACCTGCGTAATGCGAGCGAACATCTCGGGGGCAAACGTCGGAATCTGCGGATACTGCACGTGGCGCTTGCCGGAACACACGGTGTCGCCGATGCTAAAGATACCCGGATCGAACAGTCCCACGATATCGCCCGCGTACGCCTCGTCCACGATGGCGCGGTCATCGGCCATCATCGACGTGCCCGTGGCAAGCTTGAGTTTGCGGTTGCCCTGCACGTGAAAGGCGTCCATGCCACGCTCGAACTTGCCCGAGCAAATGCGCACAAAGGCGATACGGTCACGGTGGTTCTTGTCCATGTTGGCCTGGATCTTAAACACAAAGCCGCTAAAGTCGTCGCGGCAGGGGTCGACCGGCTCGCTGGTGAGCGTATCGGTATAGGCGCGCGGCGTCGGGGCCAGACGCAGGAACTCCTTGAGGAAGGGCTCCACGCCAAAGTTGGTGAGCGCCGAGCCAAAAAACGCCGGGCTCAGCTTGCCGCAGGCCACGGCATCCAAGTCGAGCTCATCGCCGGCGCCATCGAGCAGCTCGATGTCGTCCATCAGGTTCTTATGGTTCTCCTCGCCAATAAGCTCGTCCATGGCGGGATCGCCCAACTCGGCCTCGACCTCGGCGACCTTCTTGGTGGCGTTGGCGTGACCGTCGCCCTCAAAGGCAATGACGCGACGGGTCTGACGGTCGAACACGCCGCGGAAGTTGCGGCCGCTGCCGATCGGCCAGTTCATGGGATACGTATTGATTCCCAGGACATTCTCGATCTCTTCCATAAGCTCAAAGGGGTCGCGAGCCTCGTGGTCGAGCTTGTTCACAAAGGTGAAGATGGGAATGTGACGCAGCGTACAGACCTTAAAGAGCTTTTTGGTCTGGGCCTCGACGCCCTTGGCGCCGTCGATGACCATGACCGCGGCGTCAGCAGCCATAAGGGTACGGTAGGTATCCTCCGAGAAGTCCTGGTGGCCGGGGGTATCGAGGATGTTGACGCATGCGCCGTTGTAGGTGAACTGCAGCACCGAGGAGGTAACGGAAATTCCGCGCTCCTTCTCGATGTCCATCCAGTCCGAGACGGCATGCTTGGCCGAGCTCTTGCCCTTGACCGAGCCGGCGGTCTGGATGCTGCCGGTATAGAGCAGCAGCTTCTCGGTAAGCGTGGTCTTACCGGCGTCCGGGTGGCTGATGATCGCGAATGTGCGGCGCGACGAGATTTCATCCGACAGGCTTGCCATGCGGATCCTTTCTTGCATTGAGTGCATTACGTCGTTGTAACCGCACTATTGTAGCCGCGAAACTTCGCCATAGGGCGCCTATCAGGACAAATTCATCAGTTAAGGCCCGGGTAGCCGGCCCAATCCGAATTTGTCTCTTGCGTAACTGTGCATAGTGAATATATACTGTGCTTACCGGTTATATACACGTGTAGCCCATCAGCTAAGGAGCCGCTGTGGACATCATCCTATCCAACTCGAGCGACAAGCCCATCTACGAGCAAATAGCCTCGCAAGTCAAAGCTCAGATCCTTTCGGGCACGCTCGCGGCGGGAGCCAAACTCCCCAGTATCCGTGCACTCGCGAGCGATCTTGGCGTGAGTGTCATCACCACCAAGCGCGCCTACGCCGACCTGGAGCAACTCGGCTTCATCTGCACCGTGCAGGGCAAGGGCTGTTTTGTCGCCGAGGGCAACCAGGAGCTCTTGCGCGAAAACCAGCTCTGCCATATCGAAGAGCTGCTTGCGAAAGCGGCGAGCCAAGCCGAAGCCTTGGGCGTCACGCGCGACAAGCTGCACGAGATGCTCGACCTCGTAGCCCCCGAAACCATGCAGTAGCCATCTGCAAGAAAGGCTATACCATGCAAAACCTTTTAGAACTCAAAGGCATCTCACGCCGTGTGAGCGACCGTTTTTCGTTGCGAGAGGTCACACTCGCCGTAGAGCCCGGCCAGATCGTCGGCTTTGTGGGCGCAAACGGCGCCGGCAAGACAACGACCATTCGCGCCGCGCTCGGGCTTATAAAGCTCGATGCCGGCGAGGTGCACCTGTTTGGGCAGCGCTATGGCGCCGACGCGCCCGACGAGACTCAGCGCCACCTGCGCTCCCGCATCGGCCTCGTCCTGGACACGTGTCCCTTCCCCTCCACGCTCAAGGTGGGCCAGGTCGAGAGGCTCGTAGGCCCGGCATATCCCACGTGGAGCTGCGAAACGTTCGCCGGATTCATCGACCGATTTGGCCTCGATCCCAAGACGAAGGTCAAGGACCTCTCCCGCGGCATGGGCATGAAGCTGCAGCTCGCCTGCGCGCTCAGTCACCATGCCAAGCTGCTCGTTTTGGACGAAGCCACTGCGGGCCTCGATCCCATGGCGCGTGAGGAACTGCTCGATGAGCTACTCGCCTTTGTTTCCGACGGCCAGCGCAGCGTGCTGCTCTCAAGCCACATTACATCCGACCTCGATCGCGCTGCCGACCGCGTCATCTGCATCGATAACGGCTCGATCGTATTTGACCTGCCGCGCGAGAACATTACCGACTGCGCCGGCATCGCCCACTGCACCCAAGCACAGGCGTCCGAGCTCATGGCTTGCGTCGAAGGCGCCTGTGCCGCCCACCACGCCTATAGCGTGGACGTGCTCGTGCCCAACCGTCGCGATACGCTCGAGGCCTTTCCCGAGATTCCCTGCGATCGGGCAACCATTGATGACTATCTGCGCCTCATGCTGAAAGGGGCTTCGAAATGAAACGCGCCTTTATGTCTGAGCTCGCCATCGTCCGCACGCTTGTCCCGAGCATCGCGGGCGTCGGCCTGTTCATCTTCGTCGTACTGACCCTCGCCAACGCATCGGATGGCGATTCCGGTATGAGCGCCGGCGCCTGCGCGGTCAGTGCCATGTCGCCCATCGTGGTCATGAACTCGCTGGCCGGCTACGACAATCAAAACGGATGGGAGCGTTATCGGGCAACGCTGCCCATCTCGCGCAAAGACATCATCTGTGCACGCTACCTGAGCATCATTGTCTTCTCGGCCGTCATGGCGTGCGCCGCCGCGCTTCTGGGCATCGTCTCTATCCCGCTCTTCAACAGCGCGGGCATGCCCTCGACGGGACAGATCGTCTTTGAGACCACAATAGCCTCCGCCGCATCGATGCTCATCTCCCTCATGATGGTGTTTCTGGCACAGCCGCTGTTCTTCCGATTTGGACACATGGAGGCGCTGCGCTTTTCCGTCGGCCTGTTTGCCCTGCTCGGATGCCTTGCCATGGCCACGCTGAGCTCCTCCAACCCCATCGGCAACTGGCTCATGTCGATTGCCGGGGCAAACCCCGACCCTGCCGTCCTCGGCTGCCTGTGCGCAGGAATCGCCGTACTGGCCCTCGTGCTATGTGCACTTAGCTGCATCGTCAGCACCAAGGTCTACCGGGCACGCGACCTGTAGGCGAGCGCGGTATCATCGGGCATGCGCCGCAGATCTGGCGCGGTCTATTATGAGGAGGTGTCCAACCCGTGTCGTGGGTTACGGCAGCATTTGCATCGGCTTTCTTTGCCGGCATCACATCCATTTTGGCCAAATGCGGCATCAGGCACACCGACTCCGATGTTGCGACCGCCATCCGTACTTGCGTGGTGCTCGTATTTGCCTGGGCAATGGCGAGCATTTCTGGATCCATCGGAGCAATCGGCGCCATTCCCGCCAAGGCCTGGCTATTCCTCACCCTCTCGGGACTCGCCACCGGCGCCTCGTGGATCTGCTACTTTAAGGCTCTCAGTATCGGAAACGTCAACAAGGTTGTACCCGTCGACAAGATGAGCACCGTGCTCGCCGTCCTCATCGCCATTGTGCTGTTTGGTGAGACAGGCAACCTGGCGGTCAAACTCGCGGGAACCGCCGTCATCACGCTCGGCACCTTTTTGATGATCGAGAAAAAGCAGTCCGCCGGCGCAGGGCACAAGCAAGACCGAACCTGGCTCGCTTACGCCCTTGGCGCCGCCGTGTTCGCAGCACTCACCTCCGTCCTCGCCAAGATTGGCATCGAAGGTGTCGAGTCAAACCTGGCTACGGCAATCCGCACCTGCGTGGTACTGGTTATGGCATGGGCGATTGTGATTGCCAAGGGAAAGCTGGAGCATGTCGTGCGCATTGACCCGCGCGAACTCGCGTTTCTCGCGGCATCGGGCATCGCGACCGGCGCGTCATGGCTGCTGTACTACTACGCCATCGCTGCAGGCCAGGTGAGCGTCGTCGTGCAAATCGACAAACTATCGATTGTCGTATCGGTGCTGTTCGCACGCCTGGCCTTCAACGAAAAACTCTCACGACGTGGCGCCATCGGTCTCGCCCTCATCGTACTGGGCACCGCCGCGCTCGCGATTTGGAAGTAGCGTCGGTGCCAGGCGAGATTCAGTCCACCCGCAAATCCGTGACACAGCGCCCACACCGGGCTTGAGATGTTTGTATTGCCCGCGCGCTACCGTGCTACTTGCGCAGCGGCTTGGGCAACGGAATGCCGGCGGCGATGACGGCCGCGATGATCATGCAGACGATACCCTTGAGCGGGAAGCACATGAGCAGCAGGCCCACAACCATAACAGGCTGGCGCATAACGGCGCCCATCGTCGATGCCGTGCAGACGACGACGCAAAAGACCGGATCTGCGCCGGTGAGGATGGCAAGGCCGTAGCCCAGGCTCACGCCCGAGAAGATAACCGGGAAGAAATGGCCGCCACGCCAGCCCATGTTGATGAGGGCGGGTGTCAGCATGGCCTTGACAAGACCGGTCGCGATGAGCACACCGGCGGGGATGGTGAGGTAGGTCTCCATAAGTACGTCGGCCTGGGTCTCACCGGCAAACATGGTATAAGGCAGAACTGTGCCGCAGATGGCGAGCGCCAGACCAGCCAGCATGGCCTTGACGACGGGGCGCTCCCCTATTGCATGGGACAGCGCCTCGCTTGCATGCTCGGAGACAAAGTACAGCCAGCCACAGACCGTACCGACGAGAGACAGGGGGATAAGCCAGGCAAGCTCCAGGTTGCCCACCTCGGCGGACTCGAACCTGGGCATGCCCATGCCGCCGCCCACAAGCTGGCCAAGCAGCAGGTAGGTGCCCAGACCGCCGGCAATCGCAATGCCGTAGACCACAGTCTTTTGCGCCTTGGGGAGCTTGATGGTGATCTCATCGGATGCGGGGTCCTCGTCGCCGTCGGCGCTACCGGCGAGCGGCGCCACAAAGCCAAACACGGGCGCGGTAAAGAGCGCCGTCAGGGCAGCCTGGGTGCCCAGCAGCGTGAGCTCCCTAAACTCGGCGCCAAAGCGACGCATGCGGTCGCCGACCCAGCTGCACAGACCCGCGATAACGCCGGTCAGGCCGGCCTCCGGCCCAATACTTCCGCCAAACAGCAGCGGCAGCAATGCCGCGAGCGAAAGCTTGCCCAGGTTGTCGTACGGGTAGCGACCGTCTTGTTTAACCTTGGCCATGACCTGATTGAGGTCATCGGTCTTGGTGCCTGTCATCTTCTCGTACAGACCGATTAACAGGCCGCCCAGCAGGCAGACAAAAAACGGGTACGGTAAAAAGCCAAACGGGCCACTGGCAAGCTCGGGCGAAGCGACGCCCAGCGCGTGCGGAATCTCGGTCCACAGATAGTCGATACCGTGCTCCATCGCAAAAAAGAACAGCCAGACCGCGGCGCCTGCGAACGCACCGGTCACGGCAACGCTAACTAAAAACAGCGCACGGTTTTTGGGTTTTGCAAGGTTATCCATCGGGACCTCCCGTGGTCAAAATCGACAAAGATACGTTTTATTGTAGAGCGAGCGTTGCCCGAACGAGCCAACCGTCTGCGCTGCAAACGGCACCATTGGGAGTCATAGCGGAGCAGGCTCAAGACTTATCCGTTGATAATCGAGGCAATCTCGCGCAAATCGTCGGCAAAGTAGATCCCCTGCTGGCGTTGCGGGCTCGATAAGCCCTTATCAATCATGTGCCCGAGCAGCGACTTGAGGTCGTTGTAGTAGCCCCCGAGGTTGTACAGGATGCACGGAGCACTCAGATGCCCCAACGACACCGCGGACATGACCTCGGCAATCTCCTCGAGCGTGCCCGTCCCACCGGGAAAGGCGATGAACGCGTCGCCAAGCTCGATCATCTTGGCCTTACGCTCGGCCATGTCACTCGTCACGATGAGGTCGTCGATACCGTCATGTTGAAACTCGGCCTCGATAAAAAAGCTCGGCTCCACGCCCGTCACGTGTCCATCGGCATCGAGTACGCTATCGGCGAGCGCACCCATCAGGCCCGATTTGGACCCGCCGTATACCAGCGCGTGCCCGTTGGAGCCAATCCAGTTGCCCAGCTCTTGCACCGCAGGCAGAAACGCTGGGTCGTTACCGACGCTGGCGCCCAGGTATACCGTGATATTCATATTCAGTCCCCCTCGTCGTGACACGCGGCGCCCGTTCTAACGTTGCCGGCGACGGTACTCGCGCACACGGCGCGACAGGTCGGCGAGCTCGTCACGATCGAGCTCTTCCAAATGCTCAAGATCGCCCATGAAGCGCGCCATGGTGTCCTTTTGACGCATCTTGATGAGCGTATTGCAGTAGTTCACCGCCACGCCCGTGAGCATGGCAATGTAGAAGATGCTGATGACGCTCAGGACAACGGTGATCGCGCGGGCAACCGGTGTCTCGGCCGGAATATCGCCAAAGCCGATCGTCGATACGGTCTCAAAGCTAAACCAGAGGCCGTCGCCAAACGTAAGGGTCGTAGGCTCGGACAGCCAGACGGCCGTCGAGCACAGCAGATAGAAGATAAGAAACAGGCCCGTGATGCGCGCAAAGCCAGCCTGGCGCAACACGTCGGCAAGCGTCCTCAACTTGTTCATCGCAACCCCTTTCCCAGACGCCCAATCACATTCGCTCGGTATTGTCCCACAACCGGCAGTTGGGGACGTTCCTTTTGTGCCGGCAGAAAGGGACTGTCCCCAACTGCCGGGAGTGACCGTTTAGCGGTGCAGCGGCTGAATGGGCAGGCTGAGCTGGTATCCTTATGTGAAATTGTCTCGACTCGATAGGATTGCATGTGAAACCTTCCGCCGTCCTTCGCTTAACCCTATATCGCACCCTGGCCGTCGCGCTGGCCGCACTCGCCGTACTGAGCGCCGCCATGCCCGCCCCCGCCTTTGCCGCCGACTCCGACCAGCAGGCCAAGACGGTCCGCGTTGGCTGGCTCGTCAACAACAAGGGCTTCCAGGAAGGTGCACCGGGCGAGCGCCTCTCGGGATGGGGCTACGAGTACCTCCAGACCCTCTCGTATTACACAAAGGGCTGGCAATACGAATACGTCTCCGGCACCTTCACCGAGCTTATGGACATGCTCGAGGCGGGCGAAATCGACCTCATGCCCAACATCTCGTATTCACCAGAACGCGAGCAAAAGCTGCTCTTTTCCTCGAACCCCGAGGGCACCGAGCGCTACTACATCTACGCCAGACCCGATCGCGACGACCTTGCCAAGGGCGACCCCCAAGCGCTCCAAGGCCTTACCATCGGCTGCAACTCTGGCGTTATGCAAACTATCGTCGGCCAGCAGTGGCTCGCCGACGAAGGCGTTACCTGCACCTATAAAGAAATCGACACCGGCAGTGCCCTCTTTGAGGCGCTTGCAGACGGCGAGGTCGACGCCGTCATCATGAACGACACCATTTCGTCGCCCGATGCGTCGCCCATGTTCTACGTAGGCTCGAGCGACTACTATTTTGCCGTTCCCAAAAGCCGCCCCGATTTGATGAATGACATCAATGCCGCCATGACGGCAATCGCCCGCGTCAACCCACGCTATAACGACGAAGTCAAATCGAGCTATTCGGCCCAAAACAGCGGTTCATCATCGCTCACCGGCACCGAGACCTCCTGGCTCAAAGCAAACGGCAACACCATCACGCTCGGCTATCTTAAAAACCAACTTCCCTACTGCACGCAAAATGGCGACGGCGAGATGGAAGGGTCGCTCGCCTCGCTTGCAACGACGCTGCACGACAAGTTTGGCATTACGGTTACAACAGTCGCGATCTCAAATAACCAGCAAATGCTCAAAGCCCTTTCCAACGGAACCATCGATGTCGCCCTGCCCCTGTTTCGCGACTACTGGCTTGCCGAACAGAAAGGGG
>CAUAGV010000050.1 GCA_958428675.1 uncultured Collinsella sp. | reverse complement strand
GCCGTTGAGCCATCCCCGCAGCTCGCAATCTGCCCAGCCGGCGCTCGACGGTTCAGCCGCAGCGTTGCGCTCGACAATACCCGCGTCGAACATAAACGTCAGCCCGGCCTTGCCCGTCCCGTCCAGAAGCTCATCGTGGCGGATGCCCACAAGCTGCGCGCCAACCTGCAGTCCGTTGGTGAGCGTGACACGCTTGGTGCACGGATAGGGGATATGCCCATCAGCGTCGAGCAGGTGGTAGCGCTTGGCAATCTCGCGTGCCTCGCTACGGGTCTCGGCGGCCTTAATCTTGAGCGAAATCTCCTGCAGCTGGTCCCAAGTGTAGTCGTCAAGCGAACCGCGGATGCCGTCCAGGTAGTCGGGGATGCCAAAGCCATGGGTTGCCGCGCCAACGACGCCGAGCCCCGCAACGACCGCAACGACGCCGCCGATAATAAAGCGACGGCGGGTCATGGCGTCGTGCCGGGCCTGCTCCAAGATCTCTCGCGCGCGCTCGCCGGCGACGTCGACCTTAAGGTGCGTGCCAGAATCGATATCAATTGCGGCCTCGTCTCCTGCACCCTCGCGGTCCTCAGATTCTGCAGCGGGGAGGTATGTCGAGAGCACCTCGAGCATCTGCTGCTCGGTAGGGCGATCGCCCTGTTCGACCGAAATGCCTTTCATGATGATCTGGACAAGCGCTTTGTCGCCCTCGCAGCGCGGCTCGAGCGGCGCCGGTTTGGTCTTGGTCTTTATGAGGTAGAACGAGCCGGTCGCCGCGGCACCCGTCGACTCGACATCGAACGGCTTGCGACCGCTGTAGAGCTGGTACAGAATGCTCGAAAGCGCATAGACGTCGATCACGGGCGAGCGGCGAAGGGCCGCGATGCCTTCGATATCCTGCGTGAGCATTTCGGGCGCGGCATATGCGGGTGTGGCAAAACGCCAAATGTCGGCACGTCGGGTGATTGTGTCGTCGCCGAGTGCCATGGTCGCGGAGCCCATGTCGATGAGGCAGGGGTCAAAGGAGCAATCGGCAATCTGCTGCTTGAGCGTTCGGCTGGTGGTGCGGAACATGATATTGGCAGGCGACAGGTCGCGATGGATGACCGGATTCACGAGGCCTTGGGTCATCAAGAGCGCGCGAAGCACGGCGTTTCCGACGGCGGCGACCATCTGGGTGGTCAGCCCGCCCGAGGCGTCGTGCGGAAGCAAGGGCAGCGCCTGCTTGAGCGAGGTGCCCTCGACCCACTCCATGAGGATGAGTGGGTCATCCTCGCACGATCCGTAGCCATAGACGCGCGGAAATCCGCGCAGGTGCGAGACGGTACACAGATGACGGTACTCCTCGAACAGCGCGGCGGTGTTGGCCAGGTGAGCGGCCGATTGCTCGGCGGAGCGGTCGGGGGCTTGGCCGGAAAGGATGGCGTTGTCCTTGAGTAGCTTGACGGCAAAGACCTCGCCGCTCGTGTTGGTCGCGCGCAGCACGTGCCCGATGTTGCCGTTGTTGCGGTGGGCCGTCTGGAGAATAAGCGTCATAAACCGACGCTTGGCGTCGTCCTCGGCGCTGGGGTCGACCGCCACGGCGGTGTCGAACGTGTCAAGACGGATGAGTTTGTCGCCATAGGCGCTATCGGTAGTATCCATGGCGTTCCTTTGTCTAGCATGGGTTGCTGCGCGTATACGTGGGCAGTGTGGATATCGGTAAAGTACCATGATAGCCACACTGCCCACGTATACCGCTGAGTATTGTCGTTTACGACGCAGAAGGTAGAAGACGAAAGACGGACGGCGACCGTCTTTCGATCGCCGTCCGCGCTAGTCCACAATGACAAGGAATGTCGTGTAGAGACCCAGATGGAGCCTGTCGCTGTTTTCGATTTCCACCGGGGGATAGACTTTGCCGGGCTCGCGTTGGTCGCGCGGCGGCTCGATTACGATATCGCCGTCGCCCGCGCCCGATTCGAGCACTGTGCCGTTGGTCGACCCAAGGCCCTGGGCGTACCAGTGTCCGCCTTCGAGCCAAATGCGGAGATGCTCGCGCGATGCATCAGCGCCTACATCGGTGATGCTGGGCGAGGTTTTGGGCAAGGACCCAATTACCGTGCCGCGCGGATCGCGTGTGAGGGGATGGATTTGCATGTCGGCGCAGTTGTCGGCATGGGTTCTGAGCAGACCGAGGTTGGGGGCGACAGTGCGCGGCTGCTCCAGGCTGCTCATAAAGCCACGTCCGACGGTAGTTTCGGTGGTGCCAAAGTGCCCGCCTGTCTTGCTGTCGCAAAAGCGCTCGACGGTGGCCACGCCTTGGATGGGGTCAGCGAGCGCCCCCGTTGCCACAAAGAGCATAAGGTAAAGCGTACTCTTCTCGCGCACGGCATTGCCGTCAAAGTTGTCGATGTGATTGAGGGCATTTGCATATAGGCGGCTGTCCAGCTTGTAGCTGGCGAGAGCCGACATCATTTCGTTGGCGGCCGGGCCGCGATAGTGCTCGGCGATTGCCTGATAGGCGGACTCGCCGCCGCCGAGCTTGCTGCAGATTGCCGCGGAAAGATTGAGCGTGGTGACGGCAAAGTCGCTGTAGATGGCGGGCGCGCACTGGTCAGGCTCGCGATGGACGATGTAACGGGTGAGATACGAGCGGTTGGAAGAGCATTTCTCGAGCAGGGTACTGCCGAGATAAGAGTTTCCATTGATGAGCATTCGGGCGATCTCGAGATGTTTAAGACCGCCGAACGAGCGAATATCGTTATAGAGGACCGAGCAAGGCGTCTCTGCTGCCACGGATACCTCCTTTGATTGCTTCCTAGCCAATAAGGCGATAGGAATTAATGGCCCCCGGTGGGCGACGTATTAAATGGCTGCGCAATATGTAGCGTAACCAAAGCAACATTATAGGCCACATGTTCGAAATTGCAGGAAGACTGAGAGATTTGGTTTGGACCGGACGGAAATCCCCCTCTGTCTTGATCTATAACAATTAGGACCGATTTTACTCGGTAACTGTTACAGATTGAGACGTTTGTGAACCGTGTCGACCGTTTGTCTCGATCTGTAACACGTAGAGGAAGATTTGCCCTGTTGATGTTACAGATTGAGACAATTGGCCCAGACCTGCTCCGTCATCTGTGGTTTACGTGGGGGCATACGGAGTACGGGTATACTAACCCGCGGCGAATCTGCTCCATCGCTTAGAGCTGCTGCGTCTGGACGGCGCGCGATAGGGCTGCCAAAGCGATCGCCAGCGTGCTGAGCAACGTCCTCTCTGTGCGCACCCGTTTTTGTATGTATTAGCGCACTACCAAGCACGCCCGCGCGGCCGCATGCCGTGCCCATTGCGCGTGCAGATAAGGAACAACAACATATGCGTAATTCTGTATCCGACGTCACCGACGCCGAGATCCTGGACGAGACCCGCGAGGCCATGACCCAGGCTGCCTTCGATGCCGCCGATGAGGCCAATGCTGCCCAGGCCGTCGAGTCCGCTACCAAGAGCCTGCCCGCCTTTGACGAGCTGGGCCTTTCTGACGCGATGCTTCGTGCTATCGAGAACCTGGGCTACACGGTGCCGACGCCTGTTCAGGCCGGCTCGATTCCTGTGGTGCTCGAAGGCCGCGACCTGCTTGCCGCCGCTCAGACTGGCACCGGCAAGACGGCCGCTTTCTTGCTGCCGACCATGAACAACCTGGAGCACATCGCTCCGCCCAAGCCTGTGCGCGAGCGCAGCGGCCGCAACCGCCGTCGCGGCGCTAAAAAGCCCGAGGGCAACGGCCGCGGCCCCGTGATGCTCGTCATCACCCCCACGCGCGAGCTTGCCCAGCAGATCGACGAGGTCGCGAACAAGATCGCCGACGTCACCGGTCATGTCGCCGTGACCGTCGTGGGCGGCGTGAGCTACAAGCCGCAGACCGCTGCCCTCAAGTACGGCTGCGACATCCTGGTCGCCACGCCGGGCCGTTTGGTCGATTTGATCGAGCAGGGCGCCTGCCACCTGGACGAGGTCAAGGTGCTGGTGCTCGACGAGGCCGACCGCATGCTCGACATGGGCTTTTTGCCCGCCGTCCGCCGCATTGTGCGCGAGACGCCGGCCGAGCGCCAGACGCTGCTGTTCTCGGCCACACTTGACGAGGAGGCTGTGGGCGAGATCACCGACCTGGTGAGCGACCCGGCTCGCGTGGAGATCGCACCGGCCACGTCGACCGCCGACACCGTCGACCAGTTTGTGTTCCCGGTGTCCATCGAGGCCAAGAACAACCTGTTGCCCGAGTTCCTCAAGAAGGAGGGTCCGGAGCGCACTATCGTCTTTATGCGCACCAAGCACCGCGCCGACAGCTGCTGCCGTCGTCTGGAGCGTAAGGGCATCAAGGCCGCCGCGATTCACGGCAACCGCAGCCAGGCCCAGCGCGAGCGTGCCCTTTCGGCCTTCCGCGACGGCACCGTCGACGTGCTGGTGGCAACCGACGTGCTCGCCCGCGGCATCGACATTAGCGACGTGCGCTACGTTGTGAATTTTGACGTGCCGGCCGAGCCGACTGACTATATCCACCGCATTGGCCGTACGGGCCGCGCCGGCGAGCTGGGCTGGGCCATCACGTTTGTGACCGAGCAGGACGTGGACGAGTTCTACGAGATCGAGAAGCTCATGGACAAGACCGCCGACATCTACGAGGCCGGCGACCTGCACGTGGGTCCCAACCCGCCCGCGGTTGACCCCGAGCGCGACCCTGCGGCCTTTAAGGCGAAGAAGAAGACCAAGCGCGGCAAGTCCAAGAGCAAGAAGAAGCTTGAGCAGGCGCGTCGCGACGGCAAGCGCAACGGCGACGATTACGGCGATGTTGCCGGTCGTTCCAACCGCGGTCGCGACGAGCGCCGCGGCGACGGCGAGCGTCCGAGCCGTCCCAAGCGCGGCGGCAAGACCCGCGTGCGCGAGGGCGTTCAGGCTCGCGTAGACGAGGCTGTTGAGAGCGTGGCCCGCGAGGTAGCTGCCGAGGAGCGCGGCGGTGCCGCTGCCGTCGAGCAGGCCCCGCGCGGTAACCGTGCCGAGCGTCGTGCCAAGCAGTTCCAGGGCGAGGCGCATCGCCGCCGTCGCGAGGATGGGGATCGCGGTGGCCGTCGTCGTGTCGAGCGCGAGGACGAGGGCCGCGGTTCGCGTGGCGGCAAACGCGGTGCGGGCGACCGTCGTCGTTCCGGTCGCGATGGCGAGCGCGGCGGGCGCAATGAGCGCCGTGGCGGCGAAGGCCGTGGTGAGCGTAGCACCCGCGGCGGCGAGTCCCGTGGCGGCAAGCGCTTTGACGAGCGCGGAGGCCGCGAGGGCGGCCGCGGTGGTGAGCGTCGCGAGGGCGCTCGTGGCAACGGTGGCCGTAGCGGCGCCGGTCGTTCGAATGAGTCGCGCGATCGTCGTGATCCGCGTGCCAGCCGCGATCGTCGCGATGACTGGCGCAACTACGACGATACCCGCGAGGAGCGTCGTGGCGGCTATCGTGGCGGGCGTGGCGGCAACCAGGCCGGCTCCCGCGGCGGCCGCGCCGGCGGTCGCGATAACCGTGGCAGCTATGGCAACAGCCGTGGCGGCAAGCGCGGCGGCAGCTCCCGTCGTCCCGGTGACGGCGGCGGCAAGCGCAAATAGCATACGCATCGCCCACTAGAGCGAGGTGAACCAAGGGCCCTGAGCAACTACGCTCGGGGCCCTTTTTGTTTGCCGTATCCGATCGCTAGTTCAAATGTGATTTCCTCGGGAATGCATCTAGAAGATGCCGTGGGCCTGTTTCCTGCCATGCGGCAATGGGTCCCATGGGGTGTGCCGTGCATTTTTTGGAGTATTCAGCAGCTCTAGCTGGCTGCATACGATTCGGTATTGCCAACGGTGGCCTTCAGATACCCCCTATGAGCGTTTTGAGTTAGATTTCGCCGTTTTTCGAAGCAAAGGTACGTCATTCTCGCTATGTCGGAACCCTAAATGACGCAGCGCCCTACAGTTTTGCCCGCCCGCGGCGGTGCTGGCGCGGTCACGTTGCAGAATACTCCGTTTTTTGCACGGGCCAGGATGGGGTACCTTGGGAGAACACGGCAGCATCCCGTAAATATATACAATCTGTACCGTAATTTATACAAAACGAAGAGGCAGGCAGCGTAGGGTTGGTGCATTGGGGTGCTTGGTGCGCCAAAATGGGGACCCCACGTGCCGTATACTCTGGCTGGATGTGAAAACGGCTTGACGCGTTGCTGAGCGTAGGGGGAGGGTGTCTAGATGAGCGTATTTGAAATTGTGTTTAGTCCGACGGGTGGAACGGAGAAGGTGTCTTGCCTTGTGGCTGGAGCGCTGGACAAGAATACCGTTACCGTCGATCTGACCGATAGCGGGTTGGATTTCCACGAGGTCTCGATGACGAAGGACGACGTGGCTGTTATCTCCGTGCCAGCGTATGCCGGCAGAGTCCCTGCCGTGGTGGTCGACCGACTGAACATGGTTCACGGCAACGGAGCGCGGGCCGTTCTGGTGTGCGTCTACGGAAACCGCGCGTTTGAGGACACGCTCGTAGAGCTGGAGGACGTTGCGAAGCATGCGGGATTCCGGGTAATCGCGGCAGTTGCAGCCATTGCAGAACATTCCATTGCGCGACAGTTTGCTGCTGGGCGACCGGATGCGCAGGATGCGGCGCAGCTCGCAGAGTTTGCGCAGCAAATTCAGCAAAAGCTGTTGGCTGAGGATACATCCGAGCCCTCTATTCCCGGCAATCGTCCTTACAAACAAGCCAGAGGTCACCGCATGGCACCTGAGGCAACAGAGGATTGCGTCTCCTGCGGTGCATGCGCCGCGGCGTGCCCCGTTTGTGCTATCGACAAGGGTGACCCCAAACGAGCAGCTGGCGAGGCGTGCATCTCCTGCATGCGCTGCATTGCCGTATGCCCGCGAGGCGCTCGTAAGCTTGATCCCAACAAGCTATCCGCTGTTTCCCAGATGCTGAGCAAGGTTTGCGTCGTGCGGAAGGAATGCGAGCTCTTTGTCTAGCGCATACGAAATTGGTGCAATGGGGCCAGGTTAATCTGCACCAACCTGGTGCAAACAAACCTGTCCCCAATGCACCAGAGTGAGGAGTGTCCCCGAGTGCCGGCAGAAAAGGAACGTCCCCAAGTGCTGCCTAAATACCGTTTATCGAAGAAAAAATACCGCTCACCGGTCATAATGACTATTCTGGCTTTGGGCTTGTCTACAATAGCTCCCGTAAAAAGAAATGCGGAAGGTTACCGAGTCCCTCGGACGTGGGCCTAACCAAAGTCTTTGAACGGATGTGTCTCTATGGACGCATTCGCTTGATTTTGGTTGGGCTATATTTATGAAGGGACATGCCACCATGGGTTTCTTTTCTCGCCTGATGGGCGGTTCGGATGAGCAGAAGACTGCAACTTCCGAGTTCGAAATCCTCGCTCCTGTTTCCGGCGAGCTTGTTCATCTAGAAAATACCAATGACCCCGCTTTTAGCAGCCGTGCCGTGGGCGATGGCGTTGCCGTGGTTCCCCAAGAGGGAACGGTGTGCGCTCCTGTTTCCGGTACCGTCGCGGCGCTGTTCCCGACCGAGCATGCACTGGGCATCATGTCCGACGACAGCTCTGCTCAGGTGATGCTGCATATCGGAATCGACACTGTTAAACTTGAGGGCAAGGGCTTCCATGCGCTTGTTGCCCAGGGTGACCATGTCGACGCGGGCCAGCCCCTCGTTGAGGTCGATTTTGACGCGGTCCGCGCCGCCGGCTTCGATCCCACGGTCTTCGTTATCGTGTGCGAGCGTTCGGAGAACTCGACTCTTCGTGAGCACGCTTCCGGCCCTGTTGCTGTTAAAGAGCCTGTCGTCTGGCTTTCCGAGTAAATTCTTTTGGTGGGTACCGTGGTTATCAAGCGAGTTTTCAACAATAACGTCGCAATGGTCACTTCGGACGATGGCTCCGAGCTCATTGTCATCGGTCGAGGCCTCTGCTTTGGCCGTCATGCTGGCGACGCTATCGATGAAGCATCGGTCGAAAAGACCTATGCACTGCAGGAGGGCACTTCTCAGGATTCGCGTACGATCGACCGCTTGGCACATCTTTTAGAGTCCATTCCCACCGTCAACCTCGTGATTTCCGAGGACATCGTTCAGATGCTTCGTCGAGAGCTCAATGTTGATGTCAACGACAAGATTCTCATTGCTCTCGCAGACCATATCAGCCTTGCTTTGGAGCGTGAGCGCAAGGGCGTCTCCTGTGAGAATCCGTTGCTGCTCGAGATCCAGCAGTTCTATCGCAAGGAGTATGCGCTTGCGGGCCGTGCGCTGCAGATTGTCAAGGAGTATATGGGCATCCAGATGAGCGAAGAAGAGCAGGGTTTTATTACGCTGCATATCGTCAACGCCACCATGCCGCAACGCTCCGACCGTCTCATCATCTCGGTCCAGCTTGTTCGCGACGTACTCGCGATTGTTTCCGAGCGCTATGCTACGACCCTCGATGACACCTCGCTGCCCTATGAGCGTTTCGTTCGTCACCTGCAGTTTTTCGCACAGCGAGCGCTCGACCCCGCGGCCGGGCAGATCAATGACGATGCGCTGTTCCGAATCGATGAAACGGCGTATCCGTGCGCATTCTCGTGCGCGGACGCCATAGCCGCCCACTTGTCGTCTACCTATAACGTTGTCGTTACCGATGCCGAGAAGAGTTATCTCGCATATCACATTGTTAACCTGCTTGGAGAACCTGGTCTCTAGGCATAACGTGCCCATACATCGATTGATATAAGGCAAGGCTCACGGTCTTGTCCAGGGCACATCTGTCTTAATTTGCGGAAAAGGAAGGGGAGTACCGCTATGACCGCAAAAAAGAAGTTCAATTTCAAAGCGCCGTTGGAGGTGTTCGCGAAGTCAATCGTCCAGCCGATGATGTATCTCTCGGTTGCCGGCATTCTGCTCATCGTGGGCATCATTCTGACCAACAAGACCATTTGCGCCATGATTCCCGTGCTGGGCTCCGGTCCGTTCCAGCTTGTGGGCGCCGTTGTATATCAGTCGCTGATGTTTATCATCAACAACCTCTCGATTCTGTTCTGCGTGGGCATCGCCGGCGCCATGGCAAAGAAGAACAAGGGCCATGCTTCGCTGATCGCCCTGATGTCGTTCTTCCTGTTCCTGCAGGCTAACAACATCGTGCTCAACGCCACCGGCTCTCTTGCCGAAGCGAGCGGCATGCTCGGCCTTACCGGAACCGGCCAGGCCACCGTTATGGGCATTCAGGTGCTCGATACCGGCGTGTTCGGCGGCATCATTCTTGGTTGCATCACCGGTGCCGTGTTCAACAAGTACTCGAACAAGCAGTTCCCCATTGCCCTTTCGATGTTCTCGGGCGTTCGTTTTCCGTTCCTGATCATGATCATCATCTCCTGGATCATGGGCGCTGGCTTCTGCATCGTTTGGCCTCCGGTTCAGGGCGCCATCTCCTCCGTTGCCGGCATCATTAAGGAGTCGGGCAACATCGGTCTGTTTATCTACGGCATGCTCAACAAGCTGCTCGTTCCCACCGGTCTGCACCACCTCATCTACACTCCGTTCCAGTTCTCCGATGTGGGTGGCACCCTGACGCTGGGTGATCAGGTTATCGCCGGCGCCTATCCCATCCGTGTCGCCGAGATGGCAATGACGGGCCAGCCCTTCTCCGATAGCACCTACTTCAACAGCTACACCTTCAACAACCTGTGGCCCTACATCGGTATCGGTCTCGCCTTTATCTTCACCGCTTACAAGGGGAACAAGGATAAGACCAAGGCCGTTATCATCCCGCTGATCATCACCGCCGTGCTCTCCTGTGTCACCGAGCCCATGGACTTCCTCTTTGTCTTTGCCGCTCCCGTGCTCTTTGTCGTTCACTCGGTTCTTTCCGGCATCTTCCTGGTTCTGCTCAAGGTCCTCTCCGTGCCCGCTTCGACTGCAGGCGGTATCATCAACATCGTGGTTTCCACCCTGGTCCTCGGTGTCGACAAGACCACCTGGCCGGTTATGCTGGTGCTTGGAGTCGTCAACGCCGCT
>CAUAGV010000049.1 GCA_958428675.1 uncultured Collinsella sp. | reverse complement strand
CCTCCTGGATGCCCTTGGTGGGCGCTTGCAGGACCGCAAAGATATCCTGGCCCAAATTGATGGTCTCGCCGGTCTCGGAATCGGTGTAGTTCTTATCGACCTGTTCATAGGTTCCAGCAACGGCGACTTCACGCTCGCCCGCCGCTGTCGAAATCGTCTTGCGCTGATACTGACCAGAGGGAACGATCCAAGTCAGAACCGCAAAGACAACGATCAGCAAGAACATGATCGTATAGACATGCGGTAATTTGAACTTAAAACGTCTGTTTGTCTTCTTCGCCTTCGTATCTGACATAGATACCTCCAAAGAACTCGAGAATGCATCGCATCTCGCTTCAACGCTTGCACAAGGCAAACGTTCTATGACGTTCTATAGATTATCAGCGGCTTTTCCTGTCATCAAGATAATTTAAAACTGATTGCCGCGACACGGTTGAACGGTTGCGTTCACGCCGTGAACGGTATGGAGACGCCCGGTGAGATGATCCACCGGGCGTCTCCATTCGCAATGTCCTAGATGTCAAAAACGTAGCGAGACCCAACGATCCGCTGACGACCGATCATAAACGGCCGCCGCTGCTCATCGAAAAAGAAGGCTTCCATATAAAACAAGGGTTCGCCAACGGGAACTGCCAACAGACGAGCGACCTCGGGCGACGCGCACGCAATCTCGAGTGTGCACGGGTCGGTAAACGCGGGCGTACGGCCCGTCCGGTTACGCACGAACTCAAAAATGGATTGGTTCGATAGAGGTGCCGTTGATAGATAAGCGTTGTCCTCGTAAACGTATATGTTGTTCTCGAGCATGACGGGGACTCCATCGGCAGTACGCACACGCTCAACGCAAATCAAATCAGTTCCAACGGGAACACCAAAGAACTGTGCTTCGGTGGAATCCGCCGGCAGTATCTTTCTCGAAATGACACACGCCCCCGGTTCCATTCCGTTAACGCGGCATGCGTCCGAAAAACTCTGAACGTCATCCTTCTGGCGAATCTTGCGCTTGAGCTTGGGGGCATTGACAAACGTGCCTTTCCCCTGTCGCTTCGTTAGATAGCCCTGCTGGACGAGCTCCTCAATAGCGCGTCGCACGGTAACGCGGCCAACTTTATAGCTCTCAGCCAATTCGAATTCGTTGGGTATCCGCGCGCCTGCCTTGTAGGCGCCGGAGTTGATTTCGTTTTTAATGATATCAATGACCTGTTGGTACAGCGGTATCGCTGCTTTACCGTCAGTCGGCCCTTCAGTCGGTGGCATATACCCTCTCCCAGCACAATTAATTCTAAAACGGGCTTAAGGGCATTCAACAAGCCCTTAAGCCCGCATTAGCTTAAAGTATGCTAGGTGTCGCACCAAAATGTTGGCTATTTACTCATCAGACCCGAAAAACGCGCAACTACCGCGCTCCTAAGAAAGCGTGAGCAGCTCCGGCAGCTGGTCGATAATCTTGTCCGCGGCATCTTGGCTAAAGCCAAAGCGCTCCTCGCGCTTGGCAATAACTGTCAGGCCGGCTCGCTTGCCAGCGGTGATGCCAGGCACCGAATCCTCAACGCAGCAGCAGCGATTCGCGGGCAGCCCCAGTAGCTCCAGCGCATGCAGGTAGATGTCGGGCTCGGGCTTGCTCTCCTTAAACTGCTCGCCACTCACCACATACTCAAAGGCATCCGACAGACCGCACGCATTGAGTACTTCCTCGATGCTATCCATGGGCGACGAGCTGGCAAGCGCCACGCGAACACCGCGGCGCGGCAGCTCTCGAATCGTATCCACGGCGCCTGGGTTAATCAAAGCCTGATAGTCGCGCGGACGCTTATGCGCCCACTCGTCCCAACGGGCCAACGCTTCCTCGCCAGTGAAATGCCCCTTACCGGCGCGCTCAAACCAATCGACCAGCATATGCAGGAAGAACTGATGCGAGGTACCGACTTGCCCATTCAACTCCTCTTGAGTCAGGTTAAGCCCAAGCTCCTTGGCAAACGCGGCAGTCTCGCCCAGGTAGTAATACTCGGTATCGACAATGACACCGTCCATGTCAAAGATAACGGCGTCGAACGGAAATGCGGACACGGCACCCTCCCTAACAAAAGGGCGCCCGCAAGCAGGCGCCCAAACCATGCATTAATCGGCGATTCTAACCCAGCAGCTTATCCAGCGCCACTGCAATGCCGTCTTCGTTGTTATTGGCGGTCACCATCTGGGCCACAGCCTTGACCTCGTCGACGGCGTTACCCATGGCAACACCGGTACCCGCCCACTCAATCATGGACTTGTCATTCTGGCCGTCGCCAAACGAAACGACCTCGCTGGCATCGATGCCGAGCTTGGGCAGGACACCCTCGAGCGCACGGGCCTTGTCGATACCGGGCGCCGTGTACTCAAAGTACCAGTCGGCCGTAAACATGCCCGAAAGCGTCTGGGTAAAGGGCGCATACATCTCCTCGTAATGCGCCTGCAGGTAGGCCGGATCGCCCGCCGTCAGCAGCTTGTCCACGGGATAAGTGTCCACGACCTCATGCAAGCTCTCGACCTCACGGATCTTAAGGCCGCACGCATCGCGCTCATACTTGACGATGTTTTTCTGCGAGCCATCCGGCAGCGTAATCATGCAGCGGTACGAGTCCTCGACATGCAGATCGCGACCGAGCGAGATGATGGGGATCACGTCGAAATTGCGCAGATGATCAATCAGACGGTGCAGTTCGTCAGCCGGCATGGCCTGGTCAAAAAGGACCTCGTCGGTCTGAGCGTCGACCACGTGCGCGCCATTAAAGGCAACTAGCAGACCGTCATGGTTTTGAAGGTCGAGCTCCTGCGCCAAGGCGTGCAGCCCCCATGCGGGACGGCCCGAAGCCAAGATGAGCTTAATGCCCGACTCCTGCGCCGCGAGCAGCTTCTCGCGCGTACGCGGGCTGATGACCTTTTGGTCGTTGGTGAGCGTACCGTCGATATCCATTGCGATGGCTTTGATTGCCATATATGCCTCCCTGTCATTGAACAACCTTGCCTGAGTCATCATACAGAACACCCACCGCGGCGCTGTTTGCAACGGGAAAAATGTCATATTGTCCCAAACATGAACGGCGCACCTTCGACGATTGCGATGCCCGTCGAGGCGCCTCCCGATACATTCCATCCTATCCAAATAGCAAAGGGGCCCGCATCCCAACGGATACGGGCCCCTTTCGGCCATGACCTATCTCAGCAACAAAGACTACTTGCGGTGAGCGCGGTAGAACTCGATGAGCGCCTGGGTCGAAGCGTCCTGCTCGGCCTTGGCGGCGTCATCGTGGAAGGCCGGAGTAATCTGCTTAGCAAGCTGCTTGCCCAGCTCAACGCCCCACTGGTCATAGGAGTCGATGCCCCAGACCGTGCCCTCGACAAACGTGATGTGCTCGTACAGGGCGATGAGCTCGCCGAGTGCGAACGGGGTCAGCGTGTCGCCAAAGATCGAAGTCGTCGGACGGTTGCCCTCAAAGCAGCGGGCCGGGACGATCTGCTCGGGCGTGCCCTCGGCGCGCACCTCATCGGCCGTCTTACCAAAGGCGAGCGCCTTGGTCTGAGCCAGGAAGTTGCCCAGGAACAGCTCGTGGACATCCTGGCCGCTGTCGGTTGCGGGGTTGGCAGTGTTGGCGAAAGCGATAAAGTCGGCCGGGACCACCACGGTGCCCTGGTGCAGCAGCTGGTAGAAGGCGTGCTGACCATTGGTACCGGGCTCGCCCCAGAAGATCTCGCCGGTATCGGAGGTCACGGCGCTGCCGTCCCAGCGGACATGCTTGCCGTTGGACTCCATGGTGAGCTGCTGCAGGTAGGCCGGGAAGCGGTGCAGGTACTGGCAGTACGGAAGCACGGCGTGGCTCTTGGAACCGAAGAAGTTGACGTACCAGACGTTGAACAAACCCATCAGCGCGACGGCATTGTTCTCGAGCGGCGTGTTGCAGAAGTACTCGTCGATGGCGTGGAAGCCCTCAAGGAACTGCTGGAAACGCTCGGGGCCGAGCACGACGATCAGCGACAGGCCCACGGCGGAGTCGACAGCGTAGCGGCCGCCGACCCAGTACCAGAAACCAAAAGCGTTAGCGGGGTCGATGCCGAAGGCCTCGACCTTCTCGAGTGCGGTGGAAACGGCGACAAAGTGCTTGGCCACGGCCTCGGCGTTCTGCTCATCGGAGCCGTCGATGGCGCCCTGAGCCTTGAGCTGCTCGAGCATCCAGGTCTTGACCTCGCGAGCGTTGGTGAGGGTCTCGAGCGTGGTGAAGGTCTTAGAGACGATGATCACGAGCGTGGTCTCGGGATCCAGACCCTTGAGCTTCTCGGCCTGGTCGTTGGGATCGATGTTGGAGATATAGCGGCAATCGATACCGGCGTCGGCATAGGGACGCAGGGCCTCGTAAGCCATGACCGGGCCCAGATCGGAGCCGCCGATGCCGATGGACACCAGGTGCTCGATCTTTTTGCCGGTAACACCCTTCCACTCACCGGAGCGCACGCGCTCGGCGAAGGCATACATGCGGTCGAGAACCTCGTGCACGTCGGCAACGACATCCTGGCCGTCGACGATGAGCTGGCCCTTCTCGCTTGCCGGGCGGCGCAGCGCGGTGTGCAGGACGGCGCGGTCCTCGGTGGTGTTGATGTGCTCGCCGGAGAACATGGCGTCGCGGCGCTCCTCGAGCTTCACCTCGCGGGCAAGATCGCACAGCAGCTTGACGGTCTCATCGGTCACCAGGTTCTTCGACAGATCGAAGTGAAGGTCGCCGGCGTCAAAGCTCAACTTATTCACGCGGTCGGCGTCAGCGGCGAACCAGGCCTTGAGGTCGATGCCCTCGGCCTCGAGCTTCTCCTGATGAGCCTCGAGCGCCTTCCAAGCGGCAGTCGACGTAGCATCGATAGGTGCGGCAACAGTTGCCATAGAGTCCTCCTCAGCATACGGGCGCACACCTCCATGCGCCCGGACATTCAGATGCCACTATTCTAGCGCAGGTCAAGACTATAATCAGCGAGCGTTGCCAATCGGCCCCCAAACGGCAACCGACCAAAAAGGGACAGGTTTATTTTGGCAGGTCAAACGCTTTACCAATCAAAAAGAACCTATCCCTTTATGGTAAATATTAGGCCGCGGCGCACACGCTGCCGAGCAACTCACGCAGAGGAGACCCAATGCCCTCCAGCAGTTCGGGCGCGATAATGGCGAAAACGGGAACCTCGCCGGCACCCACAACGGCGGGCATTTTTCCCTCGGAGACGATGCATCCATAAGGCACAAAGCCGTCCTCACCGGTATCGAGCGCCGCCATACGACGGGCGAGCTCGCGCGCAAAGCCGGCAGTATCGGCATCGCCGATCGCCAGGACAAAGTCCACGCCTTCGTCGGTCGCCAAGGCCACGGCTTCGTCGATCAGCTCGTCTCCCCCGTCGCCCCCGACCAAACCGCAGCGGAAAAGCGCGCGCTCGAGCAGGGCGCGATCGAGCGAGCCCAGCGCCGCCGAGACGAGCTCATCACGCGTGTGCTTGTCGCCTCCCAGCACGACCAGTGCCTTGGTGCCGCCATAGTGGGCAACCAATCGCCCGCACCAGCGAGCCACATCCCCATCCGCAACCAAGCGCGTCGGCATACCAAACCCATAGTTGACCATTATCCCCACAACCCTTCCGTGCGTATAGGCGGTATCAATCGTTAGGCTCATGCTACGAAGCGAGGTTTTCCGAGCTGTTTCGCACTCTTTAGAGCTGCGTTAAAAACCCGATGCAACCGCACGACCATACCCGCCAAAGAGGGACAGGTTTTGACGGTGTCCGCGCAAGCGGGTATTATCGAACAGGTATTCGATAAGAACATGTGTTTGATGGGAGGAACGCGTGGGTCACGAGCGTCGCACCTATATCTGCATCGACCTTAAGACATTCTACGCCAGCGTCGAGTGCGTCGACCGCGGGCTCGACCCGCTCACTACGTGCCTGGTCGTTGCCGACGAATCGCGCGGGCGCACGACCATCTGCCTCGCCATCACGCAGGCCATGAAGGACCTCGGGATACACAACCGCTGCCGTCTGTTCGAAATTCCCGATGGCATCGACTACATCAAGGCGGTGCCGCGCATGCAGCACTACATGGAGGTGTCGGCGCAAATCTACGGTATCTATCTGGAATACGTGAGCCCGCAAGACATTCACGTCTATTCAATCGACGAGTGCTTTATCGACGTGACGCCCTATCTAGACCTCTACCATACCGATGCCGAAGGGTTCGCCTGCATGTTACGCGACAAAGTCCTCGCGCGCACCGGCATCACGGCGACGGTCGGTATCGGCCCCAACCTATTCCAGGCCAAGGTGGCGCTCGACATTACCGCCAAGCACGTACCCAGCCGCATCGGCATACTCGACGACGAGACCTTCCGCAAGGAGATCTGGCCTCATCGTCCCATTACCGATATCTGGGGCATCGGCCCCGGCGTGGCAGCCCGCCTCGAAAAGTACGGCGGCTACGATCTGATGGGCGTCGCCGCGCTCGACGAAAACCTGCTTTACGATGAGCTCGGCGTCAATGCCGAATATCTTATCGACCACGCCTTTGGGCGCGAGCCAACGACCATCGCCGATATCCAAGCCTATCGCCCGCAAGCGACCTCGACCACCACGGGGCAGGTGCTCTCGAAGGGCTATGCCTACGAGCAGGCCTACACCGTCTTGCGCGAAATGGTCGATGCCGCCGTGCTGGATTTGATCGACAAGCACGTGGTGTGCGACAGCATCTCGCTCTTTGTGGGCTATGCAAGCGAGCGCGCCGACATACGCCGGCTCAACGCCAGCGGCACGGCGCAGTATATAGACGGCTGCGGGCACCTGCGCTCGAGCACATCGAGCATCGAACCCACCGCAACCGCCGGCCCCGAGCTCGCGCCCCGTGCTCCCAAGCCCGTCCAGCGCGATGACGAAAGGCGTCGTCTGGTGCGCGAAGCGCAGGCAATCGATGGCATCTTTGTGGGCGAACACGGCGGCAAACCGCGTGGTGGCTATGCCGCGCTCTTTGCGCACTCCAACGCCTCGCGCAAGCTGCCCGAGCGCACCAATTCGTTTAAGAAGATCATGGGCTATTTCGATGAGCTCTGGGCGCAGACTGTCGATCCCAAACGACCGGTCAAGCGCATCAACCTGGGATTTGGCAACCTCATGCCCGAGGAATTTGCCACCATCGATCTGTTCAGCGACGTCGAGGCCGATGAGCGCGAGCGCGACCTGGCACGCGCCGTGTTAGCCGTTAAAGGCAAATACGGCAAGAACGCGCTCGTCAAGGGATTAAGCTTTACCGCCGGCGCCACCGCGCGCGAACGCAACGACCAAGTTGGAGGACACCGTGCCTAAACCCAAACAACAGCCCGTGCGCCCGCCGACCGCCTTCGAGCGCCTGGCGGACCCCGAGGGCAGACGCCGCGCCGCCGACCCCAACCTCACCGCCAACGGTGCCGTGCGTGCCAACCGCGCCGCACAGTTTATGCCCTTTGCCGCCCTCACGGGATACTACGAACTCGTGCGCAAACAGGAAATCACCGTCGAGCCAAAACGTGAGCTCACGGAAGAAAAAGCCCTCGCGCTTTCTAAAAAGCTCGAGGGTCTCAAACGTGGCGACTTGGTTCGTGTCACCTATTACGATACATACGGCTATCGCAGCCGCACCGGCATCCTCGACGAGGCGCTCCCCGCCTTCAAGCTCCTCAAGCTCAAAGACATCGCCATCGACTTCGACGACATCCAAGACATCGAACTGCGCGGACGAGCCTAGCCAAGGAAGCGCATCCAGGGCGGCGCTTACAGCATCATGACGTAGTAGCCCGCGTCTTTCACGGCCGTCTCGAGGACACCACGATCAACCGGCTGCTTAGAGCGCACGCGTGCCGTGTGGTCCGCATACGTCACCGTTGCCCACACGCCATCCAGCGCATTGAGGGCATTGGCTACGTTCTGAGCGCAGCCGTCACAGCTCATGCCGCCGATGAGCAGCTCATCGCTATAGGGATAGTGTGACGCATCGGTATCCACCACAACAACCTTTTTGGCCTTCTTGCCGCTCGTACCATCGCTGCAGCAACTCTTCCCGTGTGTCGAAGCGGCAATGCGACGCAGTCCAAAAAACATGCCGACGGCAATGACGGCCAGCACGATGAGATTCGCAGGGTTGAGCAAGTCACTCATGCGCTCCCCTTTCAAGTAGCACTATCTAGATACCCCCATGGGGTGTCCCCATCTTAACCCAAAATCATGTCCGTTCGGTCAATTAGTTTCCCTCTTCAAACTTTTTTGTTGACCTTGGCTTACTTTCGTGTATAAGTTTTCCTAGGCTAACAACTGAGGACCCGAAAGGAGCATCGTGACTCGAACCATTGACATCCCAACATACCAAACGGCTGTCGTGCGCAACTGCTCCCCTACGCTCGCAGGTATCAAGCCGGCTTCGCTCTTTACCTATCCCGGCGTCTACGCCAACCAAAACGGAAAACCCGGCGCCGCCCATATCAAAGAGCGACGCTCTCGCCTGCTCGCCGTCATAGCCCAATGCAACCGCGAGCTCCAGCCACTCGGGATTCATATGAGCGTTTTGGTCTGGCGCCCCTGCGGAGCGCTCATCTATGTGTACCGCCCTGCAGACCTCATGCGATACCTCTCCGACCCCCCGCGCCGCGACGGCGCTTGCCCCCGAAGGTTACGATGTCCAAAACCTGCCCGCATCTCTGGTGCATCTCGCCGCGCGCATCACGCTGGCAAGCAGCAATGCCGCAGAAAGCGCCTATGACGGCAGCGTCTGCGCACTCGCGCGAAATAGGCACTGCGATACGGGGTGCATGCGCGAGTTTCCCCACGAAATTGGCTATTTTTTGGGCTATCCCTACGAAGATGTCCATCAGTTTATCGTCCGGCACGGCGAAAACTATAAGGTCTTTGGCGCATGGAAGGTATACACAAACGTTGAGCAGGCGCTCACGACCTTCGATTCCTATCGCGCATGCACGCAATACCTTACCTACATCTATCAACAGGGCTGCAGCCTGGCGCAACTTGCCCAGGTAACCCGATAGAGCATACAAAACGCGGCCGCACGCCGCACAACCGAAAGGAAAACATATGAGCAAGATCGCAGTCGTCTACTGGAGCGGTACAGGCAACACCGAGGCCATGGCAAACTTCGTTGCCGAGGGCGCAACCGGTGCGGGTGCCGAGACTGAGGTCATCCCCTGCGCCGACTTCTCTGCCGACAAGGCCGCCGAATATGATGCCTTCGCCTTCGGCTGCCCCGCCATGGGTTCCGAGGAGCTTGAGTATGACGAGTTCCAGCCTATGTGGGACGAGGTCAAGGAGAACCTCGGCGATAAGAAGGTCGTCCTCTTTGGCTCCTACTCGTGGGCCGAGGGCGAGTGGATGGACAACTGGAAGACCGACGCCGACGAGGCGGGTGCCAACGTCGTCGATTCCGTCATTTGCTACGATGCCCCCGACGATGAGGGCGAAGCGGCCTGCAAGGCCCTGGGAGCGGAGCTGGCATAAACCACCCATAGACACGACAGATGCAACGCAAACGGGCTCCGGGTCGTCTTAACCCGGAGCCCGTTCATCTATAAAGCCACGACACGAACGGCACAACTCATCCGCGTATCAAACGACGGACGTTACAGGCATCGGGTCGCTATGCGTTCTTACGGGAGCGCGCACACCACGCACCAATAGCCGCAAGGCACACGATGCCGACAGCAACACCGGTAACAGCGACCGGATTAACGCCGCCTCGCCCATCCAAAGCACCCTTGCGTGATGCGGCAGCAGCGGACGTCGCTTTCGAACCGGAAGACTCGTCGGAGCCGGACTTCTTATCGGACTCGCCCTTGTCGGCATCCACATTCTGCGACATCTCCGACTTCGAACCATCCTGCGAAACAACAACTTCCTGCATTCCAGAACCGCCCTGCTTATCGCCGGAGCCATCGCCCCTCTGAGAACCGGTCGGCATGACCGCGGGCGTCGGATTCTTCGTCGGGACCGTAGGAACGGGTACCTCGGGCGTCACGGGTTTTTTCGAGCCGCTCGGTT
>CAUAGV010000048.1 GCA_958428675.1 uncultured Collinsella sp. | reverse complement strand
CCTTGGTGGCCTGACGCTGGGCGTCGTTGAAGTAGGCCGGGACGGTGATGACGGCGTCGGTGACAGTCTCGCCCAGATACTTCTCGGCGTCGGCCTTCATCTTTGCGAGCGTCATGGCGCTCACCTGCTCGGCGGTGTAGTCCTTGCCCTCGATGTCGACGACGGCACGGCCACCCTGGCCCTCCTTGACCTCGTACGGCACGGTCTTGATCTCGGAGGTGCACTCGGAGTACTTGCGGCCCATGAAGCGCTTGATGGAGAACACGGTGTTCTTGGGGTTGGTGACAGCCTGGTTCTTAGCGGCCTTACCCACGACGCGGTCGCCGTCTGCACGGAAGCCAACAACAGACGGGGTGGTGCGGTCGCCCTCGGCGTTCACGATAATGGTCGGAGAACCGCCCTCGAGGACGGCCATGGCGGAGTTAGTAGTACCAAGGTCGATACCAAGAATCTTACTCATTAGAAATTCCCTCTCTCTTTTGCGTTCGCGCCGCCTCGACGGTCTGTCGCGCGGCGCTTCTGCTTGTCTTTCAGGATGTAGTGTATCCCCTTATGGGCCGGAATATACAAAATCTAAGTCAATTCATATAAGATTTCTTATCTCTGAGAGTTTAGGTTCTCAAATGCGCAGGTAGATGCACTGTTTGAGTTCTCGGCAAATCTATTGAGATCTATGTAGAGTTGGCTAAGGTTTGCATCCGGGAGTGCCTGGGGCTGCCTTATGGAAAGCTCGTCCCGGTTTGAGCGTGGATTCCGGGTCGCAGTTTCCATCTGAAGGCCCAACCGGAAACTGCGACCCGGTTTTCGGCTAAATAACGGGATGCCCTTTCCGCAGGCGCGCGCAATAGCTCAATATTTCAAGTCACCTTTAGCTAACATTTGCGCAGCTCAACGGCCCCACCTGCGCGTTTTTTAGTAAACCTTGGCATACTCGGCGAACGGTATGAAGATGCCGGTCAGAGGGTATTGCAAACGGTCGCTCCCGTGGTATGTTTTTGCCCGAATCAAACCGGCGCGCATCGCCTGTAGCGTCGGTCAACAGAGAGGAAACTACCATGGCTCATCCCGTAATTGATGCCGACGAGTGCATCGCTTGTGGCGTTTGCGTCGACTCCTGCCCCGCTGGCGTTCTGGAGCTCCAGGACGTCGCTACCGTCGCTGACGAGGACTCCTGCGTCGCCTGTGGCGCTTGCCAGGACGCTTGCCCCGCTGGCGCGATCACCGAGATCGTCGAGGAGTAACAACTCCCCCACTTGCACACTCAAAAGTACACCGTGCACAAAAAGGAGGCTTCCGCATCGCCGCGGAGGCCTCCTTTTTTGTGCGGATAACCAATTAGGCACCGTCGCAGGTTGAGCTCACGTCAGCGAAAACGCCCCTAAGCGAGCAAGGTGACGTGAAAGAGGAGGGAAGCGTACTTTGGTACGCGACCGACGATTGAACGTCAGATTGCCGCTTAGGGGCGTTTGCAGCGTCGGCTACGATAGATCGTCCTCGTAAGGCATTAAATCGGCAAGGTAGCCCTTCTCCTTGAGTATGGCCTCGATCTCGTCGAGGGTCTGCTCGTCTTCCGCGGCGATGCGATGGAAGTGGTAGCCGCTGGTCACCGTCAGCAGCGGGAAGCTCTTGCCGCTCTCGATATCGTGCAGGTAGCGCTCAACATCGCGACGATTGCGGATGTCCAGGTCGGCCGTGATCTTACCGTACACGCGGTGATTGACGATCACGTTGAGCACGGCACCACCGGCGTCGACGATACTCGTGAGCTCATCGCCTGCCTGCTCCACGCCGTGGCGAACCTTGACCAGACGCGTGGGCACAGCCGGGCTACTCGCGGCTTCCTGCAGCACGTAGCCGCGGTTGGTCGCCACGATATCGTGCCCATCGGCGCGCAGCAGGGCGATGTCCTGCACCACGACCTGGCGGCTCACACCCACCTCGCGGGCAAGCGCGCTGCCCGATACGGGCCCCTTGGCTCCCTCGAGCACGGCCATGATGGCACGGCGACGCTCGCGGGCGTTCATTATTTACCGTCCAGCAGACGCAGGTGCTTAAGCGAGAGGTCGAGGATCGGCGCGGAGTGCGTCAGGGCGCCCGAGCTAATGTAGTCGACGCCCAGATCAGCCAGGGCGCGAATGTTGTCGGCGTCCACATTGCCCGAACACTCGGTCTTGGCGCGACCGGCGATAAGCTCGATGGCGGCGGCCATGTCGTCATGGGTCATGTTGTCGAACATGATAATGTCAGCACCGGCCTCCACGGCCTCGCGCACCATGTCCAGGTTCTCGCACTCAATCTCGACCGTCGTGGTAAACGACGCGTGGGCGCGCGCCATCTCGATCGCGCGCGTCACGCCACCGGCGGCATCGATGTGGTTGTCCTTGAGCATGACGGCTGTCGACAGGTTGTAGCGATGGTTGCTGCCGCCGCCGATCTCAACCGCCGCCTTCTCAAACACGCGCATGCCCGGCGTGGTCTTGCGTGTGTCGACGAGCACGGTCTTGGTACCCTCGAGCGCCGCTGCCATTCTGTGCGTATAGGTAGCGATACCACTCATGCGCTGCAGGTAGTTGAGCGCCACGCGCTCGCCCGAAAGCAGCACGCGCGCATCGCCGCGCACCTGGCCCACGTGGTCGCCGGCGTGTACCTCGTCACCGTCGGCAACATCAAACAGCACCGAGCTCTGCGGATCCAGCAGCTCAAAGGTGCGGGCGAACACGTCCAGACCGGCGATGATGCCGTCGGCCTTGGCGATAAGCTCCACCGTGGCGGGGCGCGCCGTGGGGCACACGCTCGCCGTGCTCACGTCCTCAAACGTAATGTCCTCGCGCAGAGCCTGCAGGATCAGATCATCGACGACGAGTTTCATGGTAATGGGATTCATGGTCTACTCCTCCACGGCCTGCGTGCCGGCGGCACAGGCCAAATCATCGATTGCAAGGGTATCGGAACTCAGGGCGCGATGGCGTCCATCAAGCGCGGGCTCGCCCGCCTGCTCCACGGCCAGCGACTCGCCGGTGCGCATACGCCAAGCAGCGCGGCGACCCCAGACTAGGGACTCGAGCAGGCTGTTGGAAGCTAGGCGATTCTTGCCGTGAACGCCGTTGCAGGCCGTCTCGCCGGCGGCGTAGAGCTCGGGCATCGAGGTGCAGCCGTCCTTGTCGACCCACACGCCGCCCATAAAGTAGTGCTGCGTGGGTGTGACGGGGATGGGCCCGTCCAAGATGTCGCGACCGTCCTCAAGGCAGCGCGCGCGGATGTTGGCGAAGTGCCCGGTCACCACGTCGCGCTCGACGGGGGCAAAGCTCAGCCACTCGTGCTCGGTGCCGTCCTGCTTCATCTGCTCACGAATAGCGGCGGCGACCACGTCGCGCGGCTGCAACTCGTCAGTAAAGCGCTCGCCGGCGGCGTTGAGCAAAATCGCGCCCTCGCCGCGGCAGCTCTCGCTGATCAGGAAGGTGCGGCCTGGCTGCGGCGAGAACAGTCCCGTGGGGTGGATCTGCACGTAGTCCAGGTGCTCCATCTTAATGCCATGCTCCTGAGCGATGTAGCAGGCATCGCCCGTGAGCTGTGGATAGTTGGTCGAGTGGTCGTATACGCCGCCGATGCCGCCCGTTGCCCACAGCGTGTGACGGGCATGGATCTTAAACGGCTCGCCGGCATGCGCGCCCTCGGCGGCATTTACCAGCTCGTCGGCGGGACGAACCGAGTTGTCCTCGTCCACGGGAACGGCGACGACACCGGCACACACCGTGGCGCCGTCACGCTCGCCCGTCAGGATGTCGGTCATGGCCACGTGTTCCAGAATCTGCACGTTATCCAGTTTGCGAACGGCTTGGAGCAGCTTGGTCGTGATCTCCTTGCCCGTAATGTCGGCATGGAAGGCAATGCGGGGGCGGCTGTGCGCACCCTCGCGGGTAAAGTCGAGGCTGCCGTCGGCCTTGCGCTCAAAGTCCACGCCCATCGCCAGCAGGTCGTTGATGACCGAGCGGCTCGAGCGGATCATGATGTCGACGCTCTCGCGGCGGTTCTCGTAGTGGCCGGCGTGCATGGTGTCCTCAAAGAAGGCATCGTAGTCCGAGCCCTCAGGCAGCACGCAAATGCCGCCCTGTGCGAGCATCGAATCGCACTCGTCGACAGCGCCCTTGGAGAGCATGATCACGCGCATGCTCGTCGGCAGGTTGAGAGCCGCATACAGGCCCGCTACGCCGCAGCCGGCAATAACGACGTCGCACTCCATATCGGGGTATTGCTTGGTTTCCACAGGAATCCTCTCCCTTGAATGTGACATAAGGGACCGTCCCTCATGCCGCATTGTTCTAGCGCGCTGCGTACTCGAGCATGCGGTCGAGCGTGAGCTTGGCCTGATCGGCGGCCTCATCCGACACGCCAATCTGCACCTCGCCCTCGCCCGTCTCCAGGCAGCGCACGAGCTTTTCGAGCGTGATGAGATCCATGTTGACGCAGGTGGGCTGCACCGCGGGGAAGTAGAACTTCTTGCCGGTGCCCTGGCAGCGGCGCTCGAGCTCGTAGAGCACGCCACGGACCGTCACAATAATGAACTCGCTCGCGTCGGACTCCTCGGCGTACTTGATGATGCCGGCGGTGGAGCCGATGTAGTCGGCCTCGGCCAAGACGTCGGCCTTACACTCAGGATGCGCCAGCACGAGCGCGTCGGGGTGGGCCTCCGTCGCGTCGACGATCTGCTCGACGGTGATGATGTGATGGCGCGGGCAGTAGCCGTTGTTGAGGATGACGTGCTTTTGCGGCACCTGCTCGGCTACGAAGCGACCGAGGTTTTGGTCGGGAATGAACAGGATATGCTGCTGCGGCAGCTCGGACACGATCTTGACGGCGTTGGAGCTGGTGACGCACACGTCGCTCCAGCTCTTGATCTCGACCGTGGAGTTGACGTAGCAGACCACGGCAAGGTCGTCACCGTACTCGGCGCGGGCGGCGTCGACCGTCTCGCGCTTGACCATGTGAGCCATGGGACAGTCCGCGCCCGGCTCGGGCAGCAGCACCGTCTTGGTAGGATTGAGCAGCTTGGCGCTCTCGCCCATAAACTCCACGCCGCACAGCACGATGGTCTGCTGCGGCAGGCTTTTGGCGAGCTTTGCCAGGTAAAAGCTGTCGCCGACGTAATCGGCCACAGCCTGGACCTCGGGCGCCACGTAATAGTGCGCCAGGATCACCGCGTCGCGTTGGGTTTTAAGTTGCTGAATGGCCTCGACGAGCTCTGCGGGCACCAATGCCGCGCGCTCCGTTGCCGTCGCTGCCGATGCTAGGCCGGCCGCGATATCGCGTGCAAGCTCCGACGCATCCATGTTCGCGCTCTGTGCCATCAAGGCCCCTCTCTTTTGGCGAATCTTGGGGCTTTAGTATGACACCTAGGTTTACAGCTGACAAGACAGCTGTAAACCTAGGTGTAAAGTTGAAATAAAGATTCAATCATGCGGCAGGTCCATTTTCGAACTGGCAAGCTGAGGATAGCCGAGCTCTCGATAGCGCAGGAGGCATCTTTCGCCACCGCAATACCGCTCGGCGCGAGTTGCGCACCATGAGGCACGAACGGGCGCTCCCCCACGAGTGGTCCGCGCCCAATGTGGCAAAATCGAACTACTAAGGGGGCTCAGAATGCTCAAGATTATTGCCTGCGACGACGACGTCGCTTTTCTAGATAGACTGCACCGGATGATCGACCGTTGGTCGATCGAGACGGGCACGGCGGTCGATGTTGCGCTCGTTACGCGCGGCGAGGACCTGCTGGCGCGCCATGCCGCATCGCGTGCCGACATCATTCTGCTCGACATGATCATGCCGCTCGTCAACGGCATGGACACCGCGCGGGAGCTGCGCCAATCCGACACCGCCGTGCGTCTGGTGTTCCTTACCTCGTCGCCCGAGTTTGCACTGGAGTCCTACGAGGTCCGGGCCTTCGACTATCTGCTCAAGCCCGTGACTTACGAACGCCTGGCGCAGCTACTCGACGAACTTTCGAGCATGCGCCCGGCGGCAACCGACGAGCTCGTGATCAAAACGTCCTTTGGCTACCACGCCCTGCGCCTGTCCGACATCGAATATGCCGAGGCGCGCAACAAACACGTGGTCTTCCATCTGCGCGACGGACGCGATATCGAGGCACTCGAGTCGTTCCGCAGCGTCGAGGACCGTTTGGCGCAAAATGCCACCTTCTTTAAATGCCACCGTAGTTACCAGGTCAACTTGCGCAACATCGACCACTTCGATCGCACGGACATCGTCATGCGCTCCGGCGCGTGCATTCCGCTGTCGCGCAGCAGCAAACAGGGGTTCCAAGACGCCTACTTTGCGGTGCGCTTCGAGGGCGGGAGGCGCTGATGATCCCCTCGGTCGAAATGGTCCTTTGGGCAATCCACCACGCCACAACGCTACTCTTTGGCGTCTTTGCTTCGGCGGCGCTGTGCGGTATCGAAATCAATCGACGCCATGCACTCGAGTTGGTGGGGGTCGGAGCCGCAACCGGCGCTGCCTTTTCGATCGCCAACGTCGTTGGCGGAGAGCTTTTTGCCCGTCAGGTCTATCCGCTCGTCGTGCACTTGCCGCTTACCGTCTACCTATGCGCGCGCTACCACTTGAGTCCGCTGCTCGCGACGTTGGGCGTCACCAGCGCCTATCTGAGCTGCCAGTTCAGCAATTGGATGGGCATCGCCGCATTTGCCGCAACCGATTCTCAGATCGCGTACTATCTGGCACGCATCGCGACCACGCTCGGCGTCTTTGCCGTCCTGCTGCATTGGGCCGGCGACATCGGTCCGCGCCTGGCGATTAAAAGCACCACCGAGCTGGGCATCCTATTAATCCTGCCGCTCGTCTATTACATCTTTGACTACGCCACCAACGTCTACACCACGCTGTTCCACTCGGGCTCGGTGGTGACGGTTGAGTTTTTGGCATTTGCGCTCTGTGCCTTCTATCTTATGTTTCTTGCCGTCTACCTGCGCGAATACGAAGAAAAGGAAACCGCCGAGCGAGAGCGCTGGATGCTCGAAACCCGCGACAGCGCCGCCATCAAAGAGCTCGAGGCTTGGCGTCAATCTGGGCGCGAGCTATCGATTCTTCGCCACGATATGCGCCACTTCCTACGCGGGCTGGCCGCTTTAATTGAGGAGGGCCACACCGACGAGGCGCTCAAACGCATCGACGAACTCTGCGAAGCCGGCGACCGCACCGCCGTACGCCGCTTCTGCGCCAACGAGACCGTAAACATCGCGCTTTCGTCATTCAACTCGGATATCAATAGAAACGGCATTACCGCCAACCTGCGCGCCTCCGTACCCGAAACCGTCCACGTAGGTGACGCCGACCTGTTTAGCGTGCTCTCAAATGCCTTGGAAAACGCTATCACCGCCGCAAGCGCTGCACCCCAAGGAAAGCGATTCGTCGACTTTGACCTGCGATTGGAGGACGGCCAGCTGCTGCTGTTAGTTTCCAACACGTTTGACCGCGCGCCGCGCATGGTCGACGGCATGCCCGTGACCCAGCATGCGGGCCACGGCTTTGGCACCAAGAGCATCAAACTTGCCGTGGAGCGCATGAACGGCAACTGCCAGTTCCGCATTAACGGCGATCGGTTTGAGCTGCGCGCTGTGATGTAAGGGCGCGGGCGCGACGGATTTGCGTTCCGCGGGTACGGCTCGCCCGCTCGGGGTCGTTTGTCGACGCGGGCTCGCTACAGCGGCGCGGCCGCCGGGGTCAGCTGCTTGATGTAGGCCCACATGCGCTGCTTAGCGACCTTGTCGGTCAGCGCCGCCTCAAAGCCGTCGAGCGCGAGCACGCGGCGGCCCTGCACATGGGCGACCAGGCCGGGCTTGAGCATGGCGGTATCGAAGTCATCGATTGCCACGAGCATATCGGCGTAGGTTTCGCGCATGACATCGGCCGCGCTGTTATCGAGCAACAGCACCGCCTCGGGGTCCAGAGCCTCAAGCGCCTCGCGGAACAGATCGCACGGCAGGGCGTGGCCCACCGCCACAGCTCCGTCGCCTGCGCCGGCGACGCTTGCCAGCACGCAAAAATCCTCGGGCGCGTAGCCGATGGCCCCAAGCGCCTTGCGCAACGCCGCGCCATCCGGGCCGGCGGCAAGCTCGCCACCCGAACGCTCGGCCTCGTCCAAATCGCCTTTGACCAGAACGATCGGCGAGCACGCGTTGCCCACGATGCGCACGCCACGGACCGCAAGCGATGCGAGCTCCTGCTCGGCCGCCTGGGCGATGGCTTCTTTTTTCTGGCTTTGTGACGTGGACATGCGCTCTCCAATCGTTTGCGTGCCCACCATTATATAAAAGAGCCGCCCGCGAGTGGTTGCTTTGCGGGCGGCTGGGTATAAGCACGGTCGTACTGAGTTTTACGCGGCCGAGCCGCGTCACATTATGGAGGTCACCATGGCTGACATTAAGCAGATTACCCCCGAGAACTTCAATTCCATCGTTAACGGCAGCCTGCCCGTGCTGGTCGATTTTTGGGCACCGTGGTGCGGGCCCTGCCGATCGCTCTCGCCCATCGTTGACGAGGTTGCCGATGAGCTGGCCGGCAAGCTTGCCGTTGCCAAATGCAACGTCGACGACAACCAGGACCTGGCCATGAAGTATGGCGTCATGAGCATCCCCACGCTGATTGTGTTTAAGAACGGCGAGGAGATTGACCGCTCGGTTGGCGCTCTGCCCAAGGCGAGGCTGCAGGCGCTGCTGGAGAAGCATCTGTAATACGCTTGTTACTTGCCCGCCGTCCATGAGCGGTTTTGCACCGCTCGCCGGACTGCCGGGTGCGGCGCGTGCGACCACGGATAGTATGGTAGTTACAAACAGCCCCCAGTGAACGGGTGCGAGTCGCACAGACTCGCACCCGTTTTCTTATGCAGCGGCGCATAGAGCGAGCGTAGTAAAATCTGAACCACTGAACTGCCCCATACAAAAGGAGATTTTCCATGCATGATGTTGGAATGAACATGAGCCAGCTTGCCATGAGCGTCAAGCAGGTCGACGACACCATCGAGCTCGCTCACGAGTGGAGCCATCAGCTGCTGCATGCGACCGAGAATTTTGACATGGAGCGCATCGGCGCCAAGCTCGAGGCAGCCATGGCCGCGCTGCACGAGGCCCACGACGCACTCGAGGGCTACGAAGAGGCCATCGAGGCCGACCACAACTCCGTCGGCTCCGTGAAGCTGGTGTAACGTGGCCGAACACGAGCACGGCTGCGGGTACGAGCACGAGCATCCGCACGGGGCGGACGGTGACGCGGGCTGCCACTGTAGTGGTTCCGGCTCCGAGCTGGTCCGCTTTTCGGTTACCGCACCGGACGACCTGCTGCGCCGTTTTGACGAACAGATCGCGCGCCGCGGCGACGTGGCCAACCGCTCCGAGGCCGTGCGCGACCTGATTCGCGCCTCGATCGCCAAGGAGCAGATGCGCACGCCCGATGAGCATGTTATCGGGTCGCTCACCATGATCTACGACCACCATACCGGCGACCTGACGCGCCGTCTGGACGAAGTGCAGCACGACTACACCGACGAGATCGTATCGACCATGCACGTGCATCTGGATCACCACAACTGCTTGGAGATTCTGGCGCTCAAGGGTCGCGGCGAGCGCGTCTACGAACTAGCCGACCGTCTGCTGGGCCTGCGCGGCGTTAAGCACGGCGAGCTCACGTGCGCCGCCACCAAGCAGAGCCTGGGACTGTAGCGCACCTGTCCCTATTTGGTCGGTTTTGATGAGGGGTGTCGCATGCGACATGTGCATATTCATGTAACGGGCATTGTGCAGGGCGTTGGCATGCGACCGTTTGTGTATCGCGAGGCCATGGCGCATGGCATTTGCGGATGGGTGCTCAACGCGGGCGACGGCGTGCATATCGAGGCGCACGCTCCGGCCGATGCGCTCGATGCTTTTGTTGCCGCGCTTTCTGAGCATGCGCCTGCGGCAGCCCGCGTAGAGCATGTCGAGGTTGTGGACCTGGCAGCCAACGGTTGGGATGCCGCCAATGAAGAGGGTTTTCGCATCGTAGCATCGCAGGACCAGACCGCGCACACGACGCTCGTCTCGCCCGATATCGCCATCTGCGACGATTGCCTGCGCGAGCTGTTTGATCCCGCCGACCGACGCTATCACTACCCCTTTATCAACTGCACTAAC
>CAUAGV010000047.1 GCA_958428675.1 uncultured Collinsella sp. | reverse complement strand
TCCATTATAAGGACTAACAATCGGATCAAAATCGTGCGTTCATCGCCATTTCGACTTGCCATCTTGCCTTATTAGTCCAAAATTGCTGCGACCAAATCGGTAACAGTACTCATATTTAATGTTTTTTGACCAGCAGGTCTCCCTGCCTTAGCAAATCTAAGGCAAAACGGGCTCCAAACCGCTGAATCATGCCACGTAGACACGTCCGCAGTCCGGAACCCGGTCATAATTAAGTTATTGCGCCGCGTTAGCCCAAGACACCCGACAGGATCTCGATCAGGCTGTCCACATCGGCTTCCTCGCACACGAGCGGCGGCAGGAAGCGCAGCGTATGGGCTCCGGTCGCGTTGATTACGGCACCGCCCGCCAGCGCGCGGGCCACCACACCATGCGCGTCACCTGCAGCGTCATCCAGATCACAGCCGAGCATCAAGCCGCGACCGCGCACATCGGCAACATGCGGTAACTTGGCGAGTTTTGCCTCCATATAGGCGCCTACCTTGGCAGCGTGGTCGGCATAATCGCCGCGCACGAGCACGGAGAGCGTCGCGGCGCACGCCGCGATGGCCAAGCAGCTACCGCCAAAGGTCGAGCCGTGGTCGCCCGGCTTAAACACGTCGGCAATCTCCTTCTTTGCCACCACGGCGCCCATGGGCACGCCATCAGCAATGCCCTTGGCAAGGCTCATGATGTCGGGCTCCACGCCATAGGTTTGGAATGCGAACGGCTTGCCGGAGCGGAAGATGCCGCACTGGACCTCGTCGGCGATAAGCACGGCGCCCACTTCATGTGCCAAGTCGCGCGCTGCCGCCATAAACTCCTCGGTCATGGGGTGCACGCCACTCTCACCCTGGATCGGTTCGAGCATCACGGCACAAATTTCGCTCCCCAGCTGCTTAAAGATCGCACGCAGTTCATCGATATCGTTGGGCGTGCAGGCCACAAAGCCACCCGGCAGCGGGCGGAAACTATCCTGCAGCCAATCCTGCATGGTGGCGGCAATGGTCTCGAGCGTACGGCCGTGGAAGCCGCCGCGCATGCACACGATAGTGTTGCCGCCGTTACCGGCACGCTTGGCGTACAGGCGCGCGAGCTTCATCGAGCCCTCGTTGGCCTCGGCACCGGAGTTGGCAAAGAAAGTCTCCCACACCTGCTCGTCCGCAGCCGGGGCACCAAGAGCAGCTGCCGTGGTCTCATCGCCGGCGGCGATGGCATCGGCAAGCACGCGCGCACCATCTACGTCGTCGTTGGCGAGCTTGGACAGCAGCGCCGCGACCTGTCCGCGCTGCTCAATGTAGAAGTAATTGGAGACATGCATGAGCTTTTTGGTCTGTGCCTCGAGCGCCGAGAGCACAGCCGGGTCGCCATGACCTAGACTGCACACGCCGATGCCGGCAAGAAAGTCGAGGTACTCACGGCCATCGTCGCCGGTGAGCTTCATACCGTGGCCTTCGACAAACTCGACCGGAGAACGACCGAAGGTGTGCATAACGTAGTGGGATTCGAGCGATTGTTGAGCTGCAAGTGACATGGGATGCCTTTCGTTGAGCGCCGGACGGCGCAGGCCTATGGGTGCAGAAATGGGGCGGCTGCGGGTCAGCTAGACCGTCTGAAGCTTCTCGACCTCGTCAAGGTTCTCGGTCAGACGCGCAGCAAACGTCGAAAGCGGATGCGGATGCGTATCGAACTCGTAAGCCGTCTCGGTGGAATGGATCACGGTGCCGACGCCGGCATCGGTCAGCAGCTCCAGCAGCAGCGAATGCGGCGTAGTACCGTTGATGATGTGAGCGCGAAATACGCCTCCGGCAAGCGCATCGACAGCGGCGCGTAGCTTGGGAATCATGCCTTTGTCGACCTCGCCCCCATAGAGCATCTCATTGACCTCGTCGAGCGTCAGGTTGGAGATAAGCGAATCCTTGTCGCTAAAGTCCTTGTACAGGCCGTCGACGTCGGTCAAAAAGATCGCCTTATGCGCATGCAGCGCTGCCGCAACGGCACCGGCGGCGGTATCGGCGTTGATGTTGAAGAAACCGCCGTCCTCCCCCGCCGCGACGGTAGCGATGACGGGGATGTACTCGCTATCGAGTAAGCGCTCGATATAGTCGGTGTTAACGTGCGTCACTTTGCCCACGCGACCGAGCTCGGGGTCGAGCGGCTCGGCGATGAGCGTGCCGGCGTCGCTGCCCGACACGCCCACAGCTAGGTTGCCGTGGTGGTTGATGGCGGCAACCAGCTCCTGGTTAACCTTGCCGCCCAGCACCTCGCGCACGATATCCATAGTCGCCGGCGTGGTCACGCGCTGGCCGTTCTTAAACTCGACGGGAATATCGTAATGGCTCAGCGCCTCGTTGATGGCCTTGCCGCCGCCGTGCACGATAACGGGGCGCATGCCGATGATCTTAAGCAGGACGATGTCGCTCATCACGTCGCGACGCAGCTGCTCGTCGACCATGGCGGCACCGCCGTACTTGATGACGACCGTCTTGCCGGTCAGGTTCTTAATCCACGGCAGTGCCTCAAACAGCAGCTGCGCGGTTGCTTCGTTGGATTCGCTCGAACGACAATCGCGTGCGAATTTCATAATCTGCCTCGTCTTTCGTATCGTTATCGCGCCGTGCTCCGCTGTCCGCAATCGCGGCAAGATGCGCAGCGTGCCTGGAATCTAGGAACGGTAGTCGCCGTTGATGGAGATGTACTCATGCGTGAGGTCGCAGGTCCACACGGTGGTTGCCGCATCGCCTGCGCCGAGGTCGGCCGAGATCACAATCTCAGGCGCCTCAAAACGTCGCAGAGCCTCGTCCTCGTCAAAGGGAACGGTCAGGCCGTCACGGCAGACAGGCATGCCCATCATGTCGATGGAAACGTCTTCCTGATTAAACTTCACGCCGCACTTGCCAAGCGCCATAGCAACGCGGCCCCAGTTGCAGTCGTGGCCGGCGATGCAGGTCTTAACGAGCGGCGAGTTAGCAACGGCACGGGCGGCGATATCGGCCTCCTCGTCGTTGGCGGCGCCGGTAACGTTGACCGTAACAAGCTTGGATGCGCCCTCACCATCGGCGGCGATATTGCGCGCCAGGCTCTCGCACACCTCGTGCACGGCAAATGCCAACTCGTCAAAGGCATCGGAGCCCTCGACGATAGGCTCGGCATCTGCGGCAGCGGCGCCGGAGGCAAGCATGATGCAGGTGTCGTTGGTCGAGGTGTCGGAATCGACCGTTACCTTGTTAAAGGTCTGCTTGACGGTCGAGAGCAGCAGGGCATGAAGTGCCGCAGGCTCGACGGGGGCATCGGTGGTGATAACTGCGATCATGGTGGCCATGTTGGGCATGATCATGCCCGAGCCCTTGCACATTCCGCCTACCGTATAGACATTGCCCGCATGACCCGCAGCCTCACTGACGTAGGATACGGCGTACTCCTTGGAGTGCGTGTCGGTCGTCATGATGGCGCGAGCGGCATCGGCGCCACCGTGGGCGGAGAGCGCCTCGTAGGCAGCAGGAATGGCGGTCTCAAACGTGTCAATCGGCAGAATCTGGCCAATCACACCCGTGGAGGCAACCAGAATCTGCTGGGGCTCGCAGCCGATGACCTGCGATGCGATGCTGCACGTCTCGCGCGCGCATGCAAGGCCGGTCTCACCCGTGGCGGCGTTGGCATTGCCAGAGTTGACCGAAACACCGGCGATGATACCGTAGCCCTTGTCGGCACCGCCCAGGTTGGCACGGCTCACCTGCACGGGCGCCGCGCAAAAGCGATTGGTGGTAAACACGCCGGCACCGGGACAGGGTTTATCGGGCACGACGAGCGCGTAATCCAGACGCTCGGGGTTCTTGCGGAACCCAGCGTGAATGCCTGCAGCTTTAAAACCAGCCGCAGCCGTAACGCCACCCTCGACGGCGCGAATCTTGATATCAAACAGCTCGGTATTCATCGTCTTTATGACTCCTTATGTCAAACAAAAAAAGCGGACATCGGTTGGTGCGCCATGCCAGTCGTGATCGTGAGACCAGCTTAAAAGTGGCGCCCAACTCGATACCCGACTACCAAATCGTCAACAATCGAATGTGCTACACCGGGCACGCCACTGTGGGCAAACCTCGTCGCTCGTCAAAACCAAAGACGATATTGGCGCACTGGACTGCTTGGCCCGCAGCGCCCTTGCACAGATTGTCGATGGCGCCCGTCGCCACCAGCACGCCCGCGCGCTTGTTGAGCGCGAGGCCAATCTGGGCAGCGTTGGTGCCGACGACCGAAGCCGTCTTGGGCTGCTGACCGGCATCGAGTACGCGTACGAAGGTGCGACCGGCGTAGAACTGCTTGTAATGGTCGACAACGTCCTCAAGGGTCAAGGTATCGATAGCCTGCGGCGTAAGCGGCAGCGTCACCGTAGAGAGTAGACCGCGCTTGAGCGGTGCCAGGTGCGGGGTAAAGACGACGCGATCGGTCAGGCCAAGGATTTGCTCAATCTCAGGCGTGTGGTGATGCTTGCCCACGCCGTAGGCCTCCAAGTTCTCGTCGGCGCTGCAAAAATGGGTGCGGGCGTTGCAGGACTTACCGGCGCCCGTCACGCCGCTAATGGCATCGACAATCACGGGACCGTTCTCGGCCACCCAGCCCGCGCGCACGGCGGGCGCGGCGGCAAGGCTCGTTGCGGTGGGATAGCAACCGGCGCAGGCGACCAGCACGGGTTTGCCGTCGGCATGGTCGGATGCGGCGGTCTCCAAGTCCTGGCAGAACAGCTCGGGCAGACCGAAGGCACGGGTCTTGAGCAGCTCGGGGCTCGTATGCTCGGCGGCATACCAAGCCTCAAAAACGGACGCGTCGTTCAGACGGTAGTCGGCCGAAAGATCAAAGCAGGAGACGCCCGATGCAAGCAGGGCGGGCACCTGTGCCATGGCAGCCGTGTGCGGCACGGCCAAAAAGACCGCGTCGCAGTTCTTGAGCTCGGGGGCATCATGCGTCGTGAAGACAAGATCGCTTATGCCGGTGAAGCTCGGGTACACCGCAGACAACGGCTGGCCGGCATCGGCGTTGGACGTAATGGCAGCAAGTTCAAACTCGGGGTGACCGAGGACGAGGCGAATGAGCTCGGCTCCGGCATATCCAGCCGCGCCGACGATTCCAACCTTCAAAGACATATCAGACTCCTTGTCTGCGATTTATGCACCGATGCGTATTTCGCAGCAGTCGTTATGAAGTGGGTTGAAACTTTAGCACCAAAAGATGCATTAACACGTAAATGGCTTGCATATTCATGCATTGAAACATTCCCGACACATTCGCTTGAAGGAATTGACAAATAGAGCGGGCCCCGTATTGACCGGCGCTCCTAACGGCGCCGGGCAATACGGGGCCCGCCCATGCGAAAACCAAGTTGTTAGGATGAGCCGGTTGGCTAGAGCTCGACCGGCACCCATTCGTCGTGATTGCAGATAAAAGCCTCGGGATCCTCGACGCTAAAGAAGACGAGCGTGGGGTCGTTAGGCCCCTCATAGTGCTCGCCCAGGCGCTCTAGATGCTTCCACCCGGCTTCGCGCATTTCGTCTAAAGCCCGGTCATCCAAGCCGGCGCGCCCGCGCAAGATGAGCCAGCCATGGCCCGGCCACCAACTCGTGGCCTCAAAGCGCTGATTTTGCAGCAGCTCTTGCCACACGTCTTTGGTGCGCGCCGTCACAAACCACAGCTTGCCGTCCTGAATCTGAGCAAACGAAAATGGACGTACATGTGGCTGCCCGTCTACGCTCGTCGCCAAGTACCACGCCGGCACCGACGTCAGATACTCCAAAACCGTATTCAATCCGTCCACGTTTCCTCCTGTACTAGCCAGTTTGAGAGCCTGGTTGGTGTGAGCTAGAGCTCCAGGCGCTCCTCGCTGCCGTCGATATCACAGAAGCGCGCGGCAATGTTGCGGACCGAAAAGAAAGCAAGGCGGCCGTCGTTGGCACTCTCGTGTTCCTCGCCGATGCCCACCATGTGCTTAAAACCCGCTTGACGCACCTTGTCGCTCGCAACTGCGTCGTCCTCAAGTGCGGCTTCGCCGGTCAATACGATCCAACATTCCCCCGGCTTCCAGCCCGAGAGCTCAAACTTGGGATTCGCACTCAGCTCCGCCCACACATCCTTGTCGCGCGACGTGCAGAACCACAGCTTACCGTCATCGACCATGGCAAACGAAAACGGCCTCACGCGGGGCTGATGCCCGTCGGCCACATCGGTCGTGGCTAGATACCACGCCGGAATGCGTCTGAGATACGAACAGGCGCGCTCAAGCTGAGCCGTGCGGTCGTTGTCGGTCATAGGGACCCCTTTCTTGCGCTCGAATCGCGCCTAAACAAGTTGAAGATTGATGACGATGACGCAGATGAGCAGCAACGCCGTCACCACCGCCGCCAACGCATCGCCGCGGCCAAATGCAAGCGTATGCAGACGTGTGCGGCCCTGCTCGCCATGATAGCAACGGGCATCCATGGCGGCAGACAACGTCTCGGCATGACGGAACACGCCCGTGAACAGTGGAATCGCCACACTGCCGAGCATACGCACGCCGCCGAGCGGACCGCCCGTCACGCGTGCACCGCGGCTTGCCTGCGCATCGGCCGTCTGCTTCATCTCGGTGGCAAACTGCGGCATAAAGCGCAGCGCTATACCCATGATCATGCCGAGCTCGTGCGCAGGAAGTCCCACACGCGCAAACGGTGCGAGCAGGCGCTCAAAACCCGCGGTGAGGTCGAGCGTCGGTGTGGTGAGCGTAATAGCGCTCATACCGGCCATCATCAAGGTCAGACGGCAGGTCATAAAAGCGGCGGAATGCAGCGAGCCCTCGCTTATCTGCAGAAAGCCGAGCTGCCACAGGATGCGCCCACTCTGATCGGTAAACAAGTTGAGCACCGCGACCACGACGACGATTGCCAGCAGCGGCGCCATCGACGACAGAACGCGACGAGCCGGCACCCGGGACACGGCATAGATCAGCACGACGAAAATTGCGACCGGTGCCAGACCGCGGAAGCCACTGACCGTGAGCGTCGTGATCAGAAACACAAAGCCCAAGAGCAACTTGGTTCGCGGGTCCAGGCGGTGGATTGCACTATCGCCGGGATAGTAGCTGCCAAACGAAAACGCCTCCATTAGCAGCCCTCCTCTCGCGCGACCGTCTTGGATTTAGCAATGTCCGCGACGTTAGAAAGACCGTCTGAGCGACCGATCAGCAAATCCGCCAGCTCGTCGGCCAGCGACTCAACCGTATAGAGCCCGCCGCAACGCAGCGGCACGCCCGCCTCCGCGAGCGCCAACGCCATGCGCTGGGCAGCAGGTACGCCCAAGCCGATCGACTTGAGCTCATCGGCATGTGCAAACACCTGCGCGGGGGTTCCCTCTGTAAACACCGCACCTTCGTTCATCACGACGATGCGGTCGCAGCAATTGGCCAGGTCATCCATACTATGCGAAACCATGACAACGGTCAGGCCATCGCGGTGAAGTCGATCGATAAGCTCAAGGAAATCACTGCGTGCCGCCGGATCGAGCCCCGCCATGGGTTCATCGAGCACCAGGACTTCGGGCTCCATGGCGAGCACACCGGCGAATGCCACACGCCGTTGCTGACCGCCCGAAAGCTCAAAGGGACTCTTGTCGCCGACCGTAGAAAGGTCGAGGCCCACGCGCGAGAGCGACGACTCGACGCGACGGTCGACTTCATCTTGCGGCAAGCCAAGGTTGTGCGGGCCAAACGCCACGTCCTGCGTCACGGTTTCGGCAAACAGCTGACGCTCGGGATATTGAAACACCACGCCGACCTTGGCCTTAACCGCGGCGGCATCTTTCTTGTTTGCCAGGTCGAGCCCCAGCGCGCGAACGAATCCCTCCTGGGGGCGAATCAAACCGTTGAGATGCTGGACTAGCGTCGACTTACCCGAACCGGTATGACCTGCCAAGCCCAGGAACTCGCCGCGACGCACCGTCAGCGATACATCGCGCAGCGCCCACGGACTGCTGGGGTCGTTTCCCCAGAGAGCCTGTTTGCTCGATTTGCCCGCAGTGACCGAGCGCTTATGCCAGCGGCGGCGCTCGCGCGGACTGAGCGAATAACTGTACGAAACATGGGATAGCTCGATGACGGGCTCCGACGCGTTGCCCTCGTTGTCTACCGGAACAGTGCCGTCAGCGATTTCCAACTGGGATGCGGAAGACTGCCCCGCGGTGCCTGCCCCACTTCGCTCGGCATAAGCCTGCGCAATCTCAGCGACCATATCCGCCTCACGCACCTGTGCGCAAACGGATACGCCCTTCTCACGAAGTGCCCTACCTAGACAGCACGACGCCGGCATATCCAAGTTGAGCTGCGCAAGTTCGTCCGCTCGCGTCAAGATTTCCTCGGGCGTACCGAGCATGGCAACGCGCCCCGCCCGAAACACCGCGACACGATCGGCCTCGGCGGCCTCTTCCATAAAGTGCGTAATCATCACGATGGTCATGCCACGATCATGCAACGCGCGGCAAGCCTTCATGAGGCCCTTGCGTCCACGCGGATCGAGCATCGAGGAAGCCTCATCCAAGATGAGCACGCGCGGTTCCATGGCAAGCACGCCAGCAAGCGCCACGCGTTGCTTTTGGCCACCCGAGAGCGCGTGGGTCTCGTGGCGCTCAAAGCCCACCAGGCCCACGCCCTTCAGCGCCTCGCGTACGCGCTGCGCAATTTGCGCCGATGGAACGCCAAGGTTTTCGGGACCGAACGCAACGTCATCTTCGACAAGCGTTGCCACCAGCTGGTCGTCGGGATTCTGGAACACCATGCCTGCGGTCGAACGAATGTCGTAGACCAGCTCGGGATCGGACGCATCCATACCGTTGATACGTACCGTGCCCGCATCGGGCTGCAGCAGCGCATTCAGATGCTTGGCAAACGTCGACTTGCCCGACCCATTGCCACCGAGGATGCAGAAAAACTCCCCGTCCTCGATGTTCAGATCGACACCGTCGAGTGCCGGTACGGCACCGTCATAGCTAAAGGAAATGCCCCGACACTCAATCATGCGCGGCCTTTGACCTGGTCCTTTTTAGGCGTGATGAGGTTGGAGACTGCTTTATACACCGCTAGCGTCAACACCGAGTTAAGCACGGTCTTGATAAGGTTGAACGGCAGCACGGCAGGAATCATGAGCGGGGCGATCACATCGACCGAGCCATACCAGAACCATACGCCAATGGTAAGGTTAGCGACCATAGACAGCGCCGTAGCGGCAATGACACCGAACACTAGGCCAATCACGGCACCCTTATAGGTATGCATCTTCTGGTACACGATAGCCGCGGGCAGAATGTAGCCCAGCGTAGCAACCAGGTTCATAAGTGCGCCGACCCAATCGCCCGTGGTAAGCGCATGGATAACAATCGCCATAGCGGCAACAGCAGTACCGGCGCCAGGACCATACGCAAAACCGCACACCATCGCCGGCACCAGCGACGGGTCATACGTCAAAAACGGCGCCGAAGGAAGGATAGGCAGCTGCACGTACATAAACAGGGCGCCCAAGGCACACATCAGCGCCATGGTAACGAGCTGTTTGGTGCTCCACCTATTCGTGTTCTCAAAATGGATATGCTGCGACTGTTCAGACATAAGATCACCTGCCTCTTTCATCCGGACTCTAACCGTTGGTACTGGGATCTCACCAGTTCAGCCGGCATGCGAACCAACGCACACACGGGTCGCGGACTCATCGGCTCGGCCGCAGGCACCTCGCCTGCGCCACGGCACCCCTTTAGCACCGCCCGATTTACCGCCAGTGGGGAATTTCACCCCGCCCTGAAACAGCAATTGCAAGTGTAGCACCAGTAGGCTTTCGCGCAAGTATGCCAAGGGTAATTTATGGCGGGGGAAACGCTCTAGAAATGCGGCCGGGACAGAGCAGCGCGACAATAACGTACCCGCCCATCCCAAAGTGCTGCGCTTTTCGCGGCAAAGCCGCGAAACAGCAAAAGGGAAAAGCCACCGCAACAACCACGTTCCCCATCCATCCCAAAGTAGCGCGCCTTTCGCGCAAAGCGCGAAACAGCGAAGGGGACACGTATCCCTATCGACCACGTCCTTCTCCGCCCGCCGACCTCGAGGCCGTAAATGCAGGGAATCCGGGGGCGTGACGGGGGCTTCTCTCCGGAACATTCCGTAGGACGCAAAGAGGCTCCGGAGCGCGAAGCGCGATGCGGAGCCTCTTTGCATGTCCGAGGACGTTCCGGAGAGA
>CAUAGV010000046.1 GCA_958428675.1 uncultured Collinsella sp. | reverse complement strand
CAGACAACCTGAATCGAACGCTCAGACAGGGCCAACAGCGAATCGAGGCATCGCTGAATGGAGCGCGACGAATTGTAGACGGGAACGACAATGGTCGCTTTGGGGGTCAAAGTCTCTCCCATGTCGACCTACCCCCTCAGCGATTCGATGAGGAAGGCAGCAACCACGCCTGGGCCTCCAACCGAGGCGTAATACTTAGCACGCCCCAAGGCACCATCCGTCGCAAAACTCGGATGCTCGTCAACCCAGCCCTCAGGATCTTTGAGGATGGCAGCGAGATTTGCGCGCTTCCACGGCTTGAGGTCGTCAAGCGAAAAGTCCCCGGCGTCCAAGGCCGCTTGGAACTCCTTGGCCATCTGAACCAGGAACTCCTTATAGAACTTAGGCGCCAGGCGCACGTAGTTCCACATGTACGAATCGTACTTAATGAGCTGATTGAACTTGAGCATGCGCGCGACATCGACGCTTACGTGGTCGCGGGCATAATCCTCACGAATCCAACGCTCAATCTCGGCATACTCGGTATTGACGCAAAAGACCTTAGCCGAAGAATTGACCGAGGAATTCTCGTTGTCCTGGCGATACGACAACACGGCATCATGCAGGTAAACAGCCTTATCGGCGCACGCAATCACCTTAAAGGCAAATGACGTGTCCTGAAAGGATGCCCCCGGAGTCGGCAGGAACTTAATGCCGTTGCGCTCAAGAAAATCGCGACGGTACACGGCCGACCAAATCGACGGCTTTTGTTTAAAGAACTGCGTCGTGTCGCTCGGGTGCACCGGCTTGCCGCAGTCCTTGGCCTTAAACATCTCGTGCAGCGAACGGCGCTCCTCGGGCTTAGACCAGTAGAAATCAAAGTTCGCCTTCGCAAAGTCGGCATTATTGCTATCGGCGGCCGAGACAAGCTTTTCGAGTGCGTCGGGCGCCATAAAGTCATCGGACTCCAAGATGCCAACGTACTTGCCACGCGCCATCTCCAGACCGTGGTTCATCGAGTCGCCGTAGCCGCTGTTGGCCTTGTCGATCATCTTGACGCGTCCATCGCGCTCCATATACTCGTGGATAATCGCCGGCGAGTTGTCGGTCGACCCGTCGTTAATGCAGATGATCTCAATATCCTTGAGCGTCTGCGCCAGGGCGGAATCGAGGCACTCGCGCAGGTAGCGCTGAACATTGTAAATGGGAATAAGCAGCGACAGAACAGGGCTGCCAGAGGCGTTAGTAGACAAATGTGCTCCTTAGGAAATACCTGTCGTTTCATGGTATCAAAGGGTCAGCGCGCCAGCGGGCGTTTATATAATCTATGGAGCCCGCAGAGGCAAACCAATAAGAAAGGACGTCATGCAGCCCGAAGCCGCACGCAACATATCCATCGAAGCGCTGCGCTTAATCACGGTCGCTGAAACACTCGTACTCTCAAGCAGTAATCAGCGCATTAATGTCGCGTATAGCAGTCACCTCGCCCATGACAGGTTCCTGCGTTTTATTCAAAGCTTTCCGTCAAGGTGCGCCGAGCCTTTACAATAGGACAGTCCCAAGGACGTATTCGATAGCTTCCGCGCTGCACTCGCCCGCCGCGCGTGAAAGGATATATTGCCCCATGCCTTCAACCCTTCCCGCTCCCATCGATAAGCTCGCCATTGTCGTCGTTACGTACAAGCGCCAGGAACTCCTGGCCAACTTGTTCGACTCCATGACCGAGCTTACGGCAGCGCCCTGGCGCATCGTGATTGTCGATAACGAGAATTCGCGCGAGACCGAGGCCATGTGCGCCGCATTTTACGAGCGCCTGGCCAACCTGTGGGGCATCGACACCGAGCAGCCCGACGCGCAGGGCGGCACCGACCGCGTGATCTACGCCCCGCAGCTCGAAAACGGCGGTGGTGCGGGCGGCTTCTCCGCCGGTACCAAGTGCGCCTACGACCTAGGCGCCCAGTGGTTCTGGGTAATGGACGATGACGTGCTCGTCATCCCCGAAGGCATCGAGCGTCTTGCCAAGTGGACCGACCGCTACGATGTTATCCAGGGTTCGCGCCTGGACTTTGACGGCGGCGCCTTCTTTTGGCAGTACCAGCTCATCCTTTCACTTGGCATCCCTAACCCCATCGCTAAGTGGGATCTGGGTCCCGAGGGCTACCGCACCATGAACCAGCTGTGCTTTGAGGGCGGCATGTTCTCGCGCCGCGTGGTCGACAAGATTGGCCTGCCCGATGCGCGCTTCTTTATCTACGGCGACGATGCCTGCTACGGCTACGTGGCCAGCCAACACTTCCCCGCCGCCGTTGTTGCCGACGTGGTGCTCAAGCGCGCCCGCGCCGTCTCTAACTGGGATATCGCCGGCAAGCGCCAGCTCAACTCCACGAGCGACACCAACCGCTACTACATCATGCGCAACCGAGGCTTCCTCGCTCGCTATATGCAGATCTACGGTGACTACCACCCCATGCTGTTCCGCCTGGGCAATGCCGCGACCTTCTGCAAGGAATTCATTCGCCTGGCCGCGGTCGACAAGTGCTTTAAGACCGGCATTCCGGCGCTGCGTCGAGGCATGAAGGACGCCCGCAAGATCATCAAGGATCCCAACTGGAAGCCCATGCCGCCCATGAAGGACACCGAGTAACGGAAGCCGGAAACACCTCGGCGCTTAAAGCCGCTGGCACACCGTAGCCACATGCTGCCCATCAAAACCGAACCCCCAGCGCATGCGACCCACGCCGGGGCGTGGTACACGGATTTCGTCGATGCCGTCGCGCTCTATGTCGAGTAGCGACTGCACGGCCAGCAATTCCAACCCCAGCGCATCCACATCGGGGTCATACATCATGTTGATCGTTATCAGCGGACGTTCATCGAGCATACCGATCGTATCGGCTATGTCAAACACGGCGCCCGTAGGAAAAACCTGGATGTCCCAGCGATCCGCGCCACACTTTCGCCTCGAAGCAGGATTGGCATAGCCCGGCAATCCAAAGCAGAGTCCTTGCAAGAGTAGGTGATATGGCAGCGGTGTATCTGGGTCGGTCGCACCGATTCCCGCATCTCCCAAGATGCGGCTTAGCGCCCGCCTCACGGTGTCCTCGTTCCCATGGCACAGCCCGTCGCGAAACGCATCGACGTCTCGAATGTCTTCGGCAGCGCACTCAAACCACTCAACAATCACTAGACGCAAGGCCTGGCGAAGCTCTTTATTGGGCAATCGCAAAGCACGGAGACGATCGCCATGCTCTGGCTCCTCAGTCATATCCGTCGTGAGAAAACCAGACAGATACAGCGCTGTCCACATGCTATCGTCAGGCGAGACATCTGGCTCTGCAGTGCCCAAACAAAGCGGGACCTCAGCACACCCATGGGCCTCGAGCAAATCAAACAAGACCGAAAGGCGGTCGAGATTCCACCCGGCAACTACCCTACTCAGGCAATCCGCATACCCATACAAATCGGCGCGTACAGGCGCCGTGCAGCCTCGGTCCAGAAAACCGATCGCACGCGCCGGACTCGAGCAATAGACCCTACCAAACCGATATCCCTCGAGCCATTCACGCGCATCATCCAGGTATTCCTCGCGCCCAGCATGATTCAACAGAGCCTGAACCTCGGCATCCGAAAAGCCGAACCAACGGTCACACCAGGTCGAAAGCGGCGTCGTCAGACAATACGAGCAGCCATGCAAAGAAAGCGCCGCTTCAGCAGGACGGGGACACTCCCCCATCAGACACGTCAGCCGCAACGAATCGCCCGCAGTGGCAATGGCCTCGAAAAGCACGCGATCAAATAGATCCGCCGAATCGGCGCCGGAAGCGCCCCTCGCGCTCGCACGGCCCAACCACGCCGCGTCGTACCCATCAACGAGCAATACAACCTGCTCATCGCAGGCCATCTCCAGCAGCTCTATGAGCACACCGAGCACCGAGTCAACCTCGTCCGCGCTCGCCACGCCGCGCGCGACGCGTTCGATGTGACGCACCTTATCTCGAGCTAAATCCGGAGCCCCCAAGAGCGCCAACAAGCGAGCGCACTCGCCCGAAAGGACATCGCGCACGACACCGGCAACAGCGGGGCCACGCCTCGTAGCGCCAGAAAAGTCCAGCGATATCACCGGATAGCAAGCATACTCATCCCGATAACGCCCGCCGCCTGCATCCCAAATCTGAGCATCGGCAAACGAGCTCCGACCGGCGCGACCGACCGCAGGACGCTCCAGAAAAGCCCTGAGCATCGACAAGTTCATGCTCTTGCCAAAACCCTCGGGTCGACAGCACACCACAACGGACGCGTCGCAGTCCAACACATCGGCAATAAACATGGTCTTGTCAACCAGCACGCAGCAACCAAGGGCCTCCGCATAGCCGTGTATGCCAATGGGCAAAACCGCATCGTCGGCACAGCCGATCAAGCGCACGCCAAAGCCAGCAGCACAATCAACATTTGCCTGTTCAGACACCAAAACGTTCCCCCTAAATCGCAGCACGATGCCAATTGTAATGACCGCATCGCATGTACCGATGTCGCCGCGCGAACATATCGGGCAACGGTAGTCACAAGAGGTGTGAGGGGGCACAACTAATCGTTGCACAACAAAACGGGGCCCGACGCATTCGCACCGGACCCCGTCCCGATTCTTTAGTTATCTGGCAACCGAGAGGCTACTCCTCCGAGCCGTCCTCCCCAGAAGCCTTCTTCTGCTGATCGAGCTTATGCTTACCACTTACGATAGACGTAGCGCCCAGTGTGGCCAAGCTCGCGCTGGCAAGGCTCGCCATCACAATCAGATCGCCCGTCTTGGGCATGTTGCCGCCCGAGGACTTGGTAGTTGTAGTCGTCGTGGTCGTGGTGGTCACCGTTTTGGAGTCATTTTGCTCCTGGACTTGGTTGTCAGCACCGCTCTTGTCGTCGTCTTCGGACTGTTTCTTTTCGCCCTCGGTCTTGCTCTCGTCCTTCTTCTGAGCGAATTTGTCGTCCTTCTCCTCAGGGCTAGAACCCTTATCGGATTCGGTCTTCTCGGAAGCCTTGTCCTTGGAGTCGCCCTTTGAGGCTTCGGTCTTTTCCGTGGAAGCCTGATCAGAGTTGTCCTTGTTCTGGGTCGAACCGTTATTGACGCCAGCCATCAGCGAAGAGCCCAGCGTAGAACCAAGCTGCACGGAGAAAGAGGGCTTCTTGTCCGGCGAAGCAACGGGAGCGTCCGGTGCCTTATTCAAGTCGTCCTTGGAAGCATCGGAATCAGGGGTTGCGTCAGAGCCAGAGCCGTTGTTAGAGCCGATGCCAACGGACGAATCGCTCGAGCCGGTGGATGAGTTAGAGGAGTCAGCGTCGGTCGAACCAGAGGCGGCGCTGTTCGTATTGCCGGCAGAGTTTGAAGACGAATCGCCCGCAGCAGGGCCGTTCGAATCGGAGCCGTTCGAGGTAGAGCCGTCATTGGTAGTGCCACCAGCAGAGCCATTACCGTCAGCATCGGTCGAGGGCGCATCCATCCTGTCATCGTTGGCATCGTCACTCGAGTCGTCATTCGAATCAGGTGTCGGCGAGGGCGCCGGCGTAGGCTCAGGCTGCACGGGCGTCGCAGCGGCAGCCTCATCCTCGGCGATAAAAACCAAGCAGTCCTTCAGCTCATTTTTATAACGATTCTTCCAGCCCTCATGATACTGGGGCTGACTTGAAAACTTGGTGGCGACATTGTTGACCACGCTATTGGAGAGCGCCATCACAAACTCGCGGTCGGACATATCGTTGGAAAGATTCGCCCAGCGGAAAAAGTCCCTGCAGCCACCAGTGCCGCACATGTTGGTAATGCTCCACACCATGCCCTTGACGCAATCGGCGCGGCCCGAAATATCAATACCCAGGCCGCTCTTGAGCCACGCCTCGGTCACCGCATAGTACGAGTTGTACGCATAGGCATCTTGAAGTGCTGAGAACTCAACAGGATCGGTGTTGTAAGCACCCTGGAAAGCCTCCTGCGCGATACGGCCCAGCTCGGTGAGCTGACCGTTCTCGGACATGGGATTGTTCGCGTTGGAAATCTCGCTGCCGCGATCAATCGCATCCTTGAGCATGCTGTATTTTTCGGGGCTGTAGTTGTAGACCTGCTTCATAAACGGAATGAGCGACCAACGGCGGTCGAACTGGTAATAGCCCAGCGCGTTGTAGCCGTCACCATACGAAAAGCCCTGGTTATAGTTGCCATGGCTCTCATATTTGGTGAAGTACTTCATCTCGGGAGTCACGTTAACAAACGAAACGCCCTGGACCGACCTCAGCACGCCCGAGAAGGACTGCTGGGTGTAGAGACCCTTATCGATATCGGTGGCATCCGAGGCAACGCCCGGCGTGGGCTCCTCGGCAGCGGCGGATGCCGGCACGGAAACGGCGCCAAACGAAAGCGCCAGCGTCAGGCCCGCGACAATAGCAGAATGCTTGGGCTGCATAAGATCCTCCCTGCATTGGTGTAGTTAAAGTGCAGTTTGCAAAGATAAAAATAAGTATTGCAGCTCGCCCGTTGTTGCACAACAACCCCTCGGTAAACGGCAACAACCCTCCGCGAAATCTTAAGGAATTGCGCTCAACCTACAGCTTAATGTCAAAGTTAATCTCGGGGACGGCGGCCAGGTCGGCCAACGTCACGCCGTCGACGTACTTTTCGATCACGTCATCCAGACCACGCCAGAACTTGACGGTGGAACACAAGTCACTGCGGGCGCAGCTGTTGTCGATGCCATCGCACGCCACCGGAGCCGTGCTGCCCTCAACGGCACGCAAGATGTCGCCGGCACGCACCTCGGCCGGGTCCTTGCCCATCATGTAGCCGCCGCCCTTGCCACGCACGCTCTTAAGCAGGTCCGCCTTCATAAGCGGACGCACCAGCTGCTCCAGATACTTCTGCGAAATGCGCTCGCGGTCGGCAACCTCGCGCAAGGCAATCTTGCCCTCGGCGTCGCCCAGCGCCGCGATATAGATCATCAGTCGGAGGGCATAGCGGCCCTTGGAAGAAATGAGCATACCTACCCTCCCATCGCATCTGGGACAACATAACCAGGTTTGTTTGTCCCAAATTTAAAGTAAGTGGGACAAACACAACAGGTTATTTTGTCCCAGAATTTGAAAAGTCGAGTGGATTAGTCGGGTTTTCCCTTGACTAACGCCGAACCCATAGTAACTTTATTCCGAGAAGATTCCTAGGGTTTAGTACACCTATGAGTACACCATATACAGAGAGGGACAGCATGAGCGCAAATCCGCTGCTTTCCATCGAAGGTCTGACCGCCTCCGTGGACGAGAAGACCATCCTCCACAACGTCAGCCTCAACGTCGCCGCCGGCGAGACCCACGTGTTGATGGGTCCCAACGGCGCCGGCAAGTCCACCCTCGGCCACCTGGTCATGGGCGACCCCGTCTACACGGTCAACGACGGCCGTATCGTCTTTGACGGCCAGGACATCACCGAGCTCACCACCGACAAGCGCTCGCGCGCCGGCCTGTTCCTGAGCTTCCAAGCACCGGTCGAGATCCCCGGCGTGCCGCTGTCGAGCTTTTTGCGCGCCAGCATCGCCGGCCGCCCCGGCCTGGAGATGAAGGGTAAGGAGTTCCGCCGCCGCGTCAAGGAGCTCGCGGCCGAGCTCAACATGGATACCGCCTACCTCAACCGTGAGCTGGGCGTGGGCTTCTCGGGCGGCGAGAAGAAGAAGGTCGAGATGCTCCAGCTTTTGCTGCTGCAGCCCAAGCTCGCCATCCTGGACGAGACTGACTCCGGCCTGGACGTCGACGCCCTGTCCACCGTCAGCCACGGCATGGACGCGTATCGCAAGAGCTGCGACGGCTCCATGCTCATCATCACGCACAACACGCGCATTTTGGAGCACCTGGATGTCGACCGCGTCCACGTTATGGTCAAGGGCCACATCGTGCGCGAGGACGACGCCTCGCTCATCCCCTGGATCGACAAGAACGGCTTTGAGACCTTCGAGCGCGAGGCCGCCGAGCAGCGCGCCCAGGCCGAGTCTGCCGCTGCCGAGCAGCAGGCGTAAAGGGGCGACGCAATGACCAAGAACCGCACCGAGGTCGCGGACATCGACCGCAGCCTCTACGACTTCACCTATGGCGAGGAGGGATTCGAGCGCCTCGACGCCGGCATCACGCCCGACATCGTGCGCGAGATCAGCGCCAAAAAGGACGAGCCGCAGTGGATGCTCGACCTGCGCCTCAAGTCCCTCGAGATCTTCAATCGTTTTCCCGACCCGACGTGGGGCCCCTCCATCGAGGGCCTGGACATGGACAACATCGTCACCTACGTCAAGCCCAACACCGACCAAAAGCACGACTGGGAGTCGGTGCCCGACGACATCAAGAACACCTTTGAGCGCTTGGGCATCCCCGAGGCCGAGCGCAGCTACCTGGCGGGCGTCGGCGCGCAGTACGACTCCGAGCTGGTCTACCACAACATGCAGGACACGGCGTCCAAGATGGGCATCGTCTACTCCGGTATTGAGGAAGCCCTGCACGATCCGCAGTGGGAGCCGCTCATCCACGAGAAATTCATGACGCTCATCCCGCCCACCGACCACAAGTTTGCGGCCCTGCACGGCGCCGTGTGGTCGGGCGGCTCGTTTGTCTACGTTCCCAAGGGCACCAAGTTGGACTTCCCGCTGCAGAGCTACTTCCGCCTTAACGCCAAGGGCGCCGGCCAGTTTGAGCACACGCTCATCATTGTCGAGGACGATGCCGACCTGCACTTTATCGAGGGCTGCTCCGCACCCAAGTACAACGTGGCCAACCTCCACGCCGGTGCTGTCGAGCTCTTTGTGGGCAAGCGTGCACACCTGCGCTACTCGACCATCGAGAACTGGTCCAAGAACATGTACAACCTCAACACCAAGCGTGCGCGCGTGGACGAGGACGGCGACATCGAGTGGATCAGTGGCTCCTTCGGCAGCCATGTGGGTTATCTCTACCCCATGAGCGTGCTCAACGGCCGCGGCGCCCGGTCGAGCTTTACCGGCATCACCTTTGCCGGCGCCGGCCAGAACCTGGACACCGGCTGCAAGGTCGTGCTCAACGCGCCCGATACCTCGGCAACCGTCGAGACCAAAGGCATCTCCAAGAGCGGCGGCATCCAGACCTTCCGCAGCTCCATCGTGGCCACACCCAAGGCCGAGGGCTCCAAGGCAACCGTGAGCTGCCAGTCGCTGATGCTCGACGACCAGAGCCGCTCCGACACTATTCCGGCCATGGACATCCGCGCCAAGAACGTCGACATCGGCCACGAGGCTACCATCGGCCGCATCGGCGACGACAAGGTGTTCTACCTGATGAGTCGCGGCATCTCGGAGGAAGAGGCCCGCACCATGATCGTCAACGGCTTTGCCAACCCGGTCTCCAAGGAGCTGCCGCTGGAGTACGCCGTCGAAATGAACAACCTGATCAAGCTCGAGATGGAAGGAGCGATCGGATAATGAAACAGGAAACCAACGCCGCTGCTACCACGCTCGAGCAGGTCAACGCGATGCCCGCAGCAACCTGGGGCTGGTTGAAAATGAACCAGACCAAGCTCGAGCTCTCTGACGAGCTTGCCGCCGCTCCCGCCGAGACCATTGAGGTCGAGGGGCTGGACGAGCAGTTTTCCGGCGCTGCCGACGCGTTTGGCACCGCCATGGACGCCATGGCCGAGCGCTTCCCCGAGCGCCGTGCCTCCGCCCCCGGTGATGCCGCCGACCGCGCCCGCATCACGCCCGAGACCGAGCTCGACGTGCCCGCCACATCCGTCTACCAGGCCGGTGCCATCAAGCTGGAGGAGGAGCTCTCCCCCGCTGAGGCCTTCGAAACTGGCATGGGCGAGGCTGCCTACGCCTACTTGGCCGAGCACACTACCAAGCGCATCGTCATCGATGTGCCCGCATACAAGCACGCCACGGTTACCGTGCGCGTGAGCGGTGTCGATGCCGCCGCGGCCATCGCCGCCATCGACGTCGTCGCCCGTCCCCAGTCGACGCTCAATCTGCATATTGCCCTAGACTCCCCCGTTACCGGCGAGGGTGTCGTGGGCTCCGTGCTGCGTGTGTGTGCCCACGAGTACGCCACCGTCAACGTAACCTGCACGCAGACGCTCGACGATAGCTGGATCGCGCTCGACGACACCGGCCTGTTCCTGGACGAGGGCGCGCGCGTCAACGTGCAACACACCGTCCTGGGTGCCGGCGCCAGCGCCACCGGCCTTGCCGGCGACCTGCTGGGCGATACCGCCAAGGTCACCATCGATACTGATTACCTGGGCGCCCGCGAGCAGGTGCGCGACTTTAACTACGAGCTGCGCCACCGCGGTCGCAAGACCGAGTGCGAGATCGACGCCAACGGCGTGCTGACCGGCACGTCCAAGAAGGTCTACCGCGGCAC
>CAUAGV010000045.1 GCA_958428675.1 uncultured Collinsella sp. | reverse complement strand
ATTTCGATGGCCTGCAGGATCTGCGCCTCGACAATGTGGCCGATGCGGCACTTGGCCATAACAGGGATGGAGACAGCTTTTTGGATGCCCTTGATCATCTTGGGATCACTCATGCGCGAGACGCCGCCTGCGGCGCGGATGTCGGCCGGGATGCGCTCGAGCGCCATGACGGCGCAGGCGCCCGCCTCCTCGGCGATGCGTGCTTGCTCGGGCGTGGTGACGTCCATGATGACGCCGCCCTTGAGCATCTGCGCGAGCTCGCGATTAAGTTTGACGCGATCGGCTTTGCTGGTCTGTTCTGCCATGGTTGCTCCCTTGGTTGGCATGTGCATTGCTTGACGGAACATCCTATCGGGGAGCTGGGTATGGCGGAATACTCAGTTTTGGAGATAATAACAAGGTCAGACTAATACCAGATTGAATGATTCGATAAGGTCAGGTGATAGACCCATGCTTGACTACAATTTGGAAAATCGCGGCGAAGCATCGCTTTATGAGTATGTTTACCAGCAAATTCGCGATGATATTGTTGCTGGCCGTATTGCGGCGGGGGAGCATCTTCCGTCTAAGCGCGCCTTTGCCAGTCATCTGGGAATCAGTGTCATTACTATCGAGAATGCATATAGCCAGTTGCTTGTCGAGGGCTATATTTGCTCAATGCCGCGTCGTGGCTACTACGCTTGCGAACTTCCGGATGCACCGGTTTTGGCTTCGGCTGCGGAGGGCATCGACCGAGATGCCGTCTCTGTGGGCCCCAGCGCGTATGATGTCAACGGACAGGTCGAGCGATTCGATGCGCTCTCTCCTTCCGCTTTGGAGGCGGCGCGGCTTTGGCAAAGCGCGCTACGGGCGACGCTGGCATCCGAAGACGAACGCGAAATCTTTTCGACCGCGCCGGCACAGGGCACCGCTCGGCTACGACGCGCAATTGCTCACCATCTGCGCGGGACAAGGGGCATGAATGTCGACCCCGACAACATCGTTATCGGTGCGGGCGCCCAGCTGCTCGATACCATGTTGGTTCAGTTGCTTGGCGCGGACAAGGTGTATGCCGTCGAGGATCCAGGCTATTTGCGCTTGACGCGCATCTATCAGGTCATGGGTTGCGAAGTGCGGCATGTCCCGTTGGATGCTGAGGGCGTGGACTTGAGCGCGCTGCAGAAAACCGGGACCGATGTCCTTCACCTGATGCCGTCTCATCAGTATCCGACCGGTCTTGTGACGAGCATTGCGCGTCGCTATGCGCTGCTGAGCTGGGCCGCCGAGCGACCAGGTCGGTATCTCATTGAGGATGACTTTGATTGCGAGTTTCGTCTAGCCGGCAAGCCGATTCCCGCGCTCGCGTCGATCGATGCCGCTCAATCGGTCATCTACACCAACACGTTTTCGAAGAGCCTTTCATCGGCGTTGCGTCTAGCGTACATGGTGTTGCCTGATGAGCTAATTGAGCGGTTTAGGCGCAACCTTGGTTTTTACGCCTCGTCGGTGAGTTCTGTTGACCAGGTCGCTTTGGCTCGTTTGCTGGAATCGGGTGATTACGAGCGACATGCGAACCGCGTACGCGTTCGTGCTCGCGAGGCGCGTGATGGCCTGGCGTCGCTTGTGCGGAAAGCGTTTCCGGCAGGGGAGGTCTCGATTGAGCATGCAGACGCGGGTCTTTACTGCACTGTATTTGCGGAGCGCGGAACGGGCGGAAGCTCTTTTGCGCGGGCTCTCACGCGCTCGGGCATTCCGTTCATCGATATCAGTGACTGTTATTGGTGCGCCGATGGCGCATTTGTTCCTGAAAACTCAACTCAAATTCTTGTCCAGTATGACGACCTGAGTCCGAAAGTGCTTAATACCTTGGAATTGCAGCTAATGGGGGAGCTCTGCAATCTAAGTGAGTAGACTTTTGGTACTTTGGCGACCAGGCCGTTTTGCCACAAGCTATCTACCTGTGGTTTTGAGAAGCAGGATGACCGGTCTGATCGGGATGTTCCAAAAAGTCTACTCACTTGCCGTGCAAAGCTTCCGCATGAGAAAAAATGAGTTTTCAACAGGGCTTCGTCCAGCTCTTGGCAAGCTTTTGGCCAGTTGGGGAGGGCTGTTGAAAACTTAGCAGTCCGTTCGGTGCCATTTTTGTTGCGTTTGCGCCAATGGGAGACCGACTGGGTTGAAATCCGTGTTTTCCTGTGCCTATGAAGGATCTACTTTGTGACATATCGGCTTTTAGGTACTGGCGTTTGCCTCCTCAAGTCCGCGCTTTGTGCCCGCCGCTTCCACGACCGGAAGAAGACCGGCAGCGATATGATCTCGCCCGCAACCCGACAGCTGCGGTTGCGCTCGGTTTTCCGTTGTATACATTGGTTCGGACGAGAAACAAACGGACTTGCCCTGCCAGCATTAAGCAGCGGCTGTTTCTTGGTGAGCTCCCCAGGGAATCCGTGCTGGAAACGGAGCATGGATTTTTGGTTACGTCTCCTCTACTGACGGCATTTATCATGTCGCGGCATCTGACGGATCTCCAACTTCTTTTTGTATTGGCGGAGATGTGCGGCTTGTTTGCGGTGTGCGCCCTGCCGACGGCACTCGAGGCGGAGCTTTCGCGTGCAATTGATTCGGGTGCGATTTCGACAACGTTCGGTTGGGTGCGCTGCCCGTCCGAGAGCGGCGCCGCTTCAAATTTATGGCGTCGAGACGCTTTGGTTTTGGGCGGAGACCTTGACCGTTTTTGTTCAGATGTTTGCGGGATACGTTACGGCAATAGATTTAGGACGGTGTCGCAACTTGTTCCATTGGGTGCCGCGTCGCCTTTTGAGGTCGAGGCGTATTTGCTACTTGCACTGCCGCGATCCCTGGGAGGCGTAGGCTTTTGCGACATAGAGCTTAATGTTGAAGTGATGCTAAGCACAAGTGCTCGAGCGATTGTGGGAAAGTCCCGTGTATATATCGACATACTTCTGTCTTCGCCGGACGGCAGGCGACAGGTGGCCATTGAATGTCAGGGAAAGGCCTCGCACGGACGCGCAGGGGATGGCTTGCGTGACGCTGACCGCATGACGGCCCTTCAGGCCATGGGCTACGATGTGCTTCTCCTGACACACAGACAGATATCGGATGAGGATAGATTCCGCGCGATCGTTAAGGCCGTATGCAGGATGCTCGATGCTGAATATCGTGATAAAAGCTCAGATGAGCAAAGGGCTGAGACATTACTCAGGTCTGAACTATTCGTTGACTGGACAAAATTGGGAGTAATCGACGGAAAGATGCCCGTTAGACACAAAATGGCTCGATCGTGGACGGCTGCGAATCTAAGTGAGTAGACTTTTGGCACTTTGGCGACTAGGTCGTTTTGCAACAAGGCATTTACCTGCGGCTTTATAAAGTGATATGGATGGTCTGCTCGGCAAGTTCCAAAAAGTCTACTCACTTAGTTTTTGACGAGAAGCCGATGCTGAAGGCGGTCCTATTTCAGGTAGTTAACAAGTTTATGAGGCACGAAAAAGGCCCGAACCATGCGGTCCGGGCCTCATCGAGCTAGAGGTTATGTCTCAGGTTGCTGGCTTAGCCGAAGTAGCGCTTGAGCAGGCCGGCGAAAGCCTTGCCGTGGCGAGCCTCGTCGCGAGCCATCTCGTGCACGGTGTCGTGGATGGCATCGAGGCCAGCGGCCTTGGCGCGCTTAGCAAGATCGGTCTTGCCGGCGGTGGCGCCGTTCTCGGCCTCAACGCGCATCTCGAGGTTCTTCTTGGTGGAGTCGGTCACGACCTCGCCCAGGAGCTCGGCGAACTTGGCGGCATGCTCGGCCTCCTCGTGGGCAGCCTTCTCCCAGTACAGGCCGATCTCGGGATAACCCTCGCGATGAGCGACGCGAGCCATGGCCAGGTACATACCGACCTCGGAGCACTCGCCCTCAAAGTTGGCGCGCAGGTCGGCAACGATGTCCTCGGAGACGCCCTCCATCTTGGCGACGCCCACGACGTGCTCGGCAGCCCACTCGAGCTGACCCTCCTCCTGCTTCAGGAAACGAGAACCGGGAACGCCGCACTGGGGGCACTTAAAATCCTCGGGCAGCTGGTCGCCGTCGAACTCTTCCACATAACCGCAAACGGGGCAAACAAACTTCATGATTCGATCCTTTCGATCGATGGCGATTGTGCGCTCGTCCGGTCCCGTAAGGGCCCTCTCCGGACGTGCGTCTTGACGAGTTCTATTATCCATAAATGCAACCAAATGTGAAGCCTATTAGGAATGATTTTTAATAAAACAATTTTGAGATATGAAGATGTTGATTGATTAACGATTGGCAGGCCGTCTTTGACCGCCGCTGAGTACAATCGGGCGAGCAAATGTTGACCTATCAACAAATGAAGGAGTTTCCTTTATGCATCTAGCCCGTCGTGCCTGGTGCCGAACATATCAGACGGTTTTTCGCATTGCATTGCCGATCCTGCCCTATACCGAGCCGCGCATTTTAGAGCATGCCGAGGATGTGCCCGCGGTGCTTCAAAAGCGCTCGATCCAGAAGGTCCTTATCGTGACGGATCCCGGCATTGCCCGTCTGGGGCTCACGGCACCGCTCGAGACGGCGCTCGCATGCAGGGGGATTGGCGTTACGGTCTATGCCGAAACGCGTGCAAACCCCACGGTTTCAAACGTGGAAGAAGCGGCGTCCCTGTATCGAGAGAGCGCCTGCCAGGCCATTATCGGCTTTGGCGGTGGCTCGGCCATGGACTGTGCCAAGGGCGTGGGCGCACGCATTGCGCAGCCAAACAAGCCCATCAACAAGATGCGTGGCCTGCTGCGGATTCATCGTCGCCTGCCGCTGCTCATCGCCGTTCCCACTACCGCCGGTACGGGAAGCGAAGTCACGCTTGCGGCGGTAATTACCGATGACGGGACGCACTACAAATACCCCATTAACGACTTTGTGCTCATCCCGCGTTTTGCAGTCCACGACCCCGAGTTTACGTGCGGCTTGCCCGCTTCCATTACGGGGCAGACGGGCATGGACGCCCTGACGCATGCCGTTGAGGCCTTTATCGGGCGAAGCACCACGCCCTATACGCGCAAGATGGCGCGACAGGCGGTGCAGCTTATCCACGACAATTTGCTCGAGGCCTATGAGCATGGTGACGACATGCGCGCTCGTCGCAATATGCTTTCGGCGGCGTATAAGGCGGGCGTTGCGTTTACCCGCTCCTATGTCGGATATGTGCATGCCATCGCGCACAGTCTGGGCGGCCGATACGGAATTCCGCACGGTTTGGCCAACGCGATCATCCTGCCGCACATGCTTCGCGCTTATGGTGACGCCGCCGCCCCCAAGCTTGCCGATCTTGCTCGCATGGCGGGCATTGCGCCGGCTACCGCGCAGGATAGTCTTGCGGCCGAGGCCTTTATCGATTGGGTCGACCGCATGAACGAGATCCTGGGAATCCCCAAATATGTCTCGGGCATTCGCCGCTCCGACATTCCCGAGATGGCGGCGCATGCCGATGCCGAGGCCAATCCGCTGTACCCCGTTCCGCTTTTGATGGACCGCTTGGAGCTCGAGCGTATGTACGAGGTCGTCGCGGGTGGTATGTTTGAGGACGAGAACTAGGAGGGTGCCATGAACACCGAGGAAATTGCGCGCATCGTCGGCGATCAGCGCACTTACTTTAAAACGCACGCTACGTTTGATGTTGATGCCCGACGTCGCGCGCTCGTGAGTTTACGCGATGCGGTACGGGCGCACGAGGCCGATATCGCCCATGCACTCAAGACCGATTTGGGAAAGTCGCATGACGAGGCATATATGTGCGAGATCGGCACGTCGCTTTCCGAGATTCGTCATCAGATCGCTCACGTGGCTCGATGGAGTCGTCCGCGCCTGCGTCCGTGTGACCTTGCCAACGCCGTGAGCGCGTGCAAAACGCAAGCCGTGCCCTATGGCGTCACGCTCATCATGGCTCCGTGGAACTACCCGTTTTTGCTAACACTCGAGCCGCTCGCCGGCGCCCTTGCCGCGGGCAATACCGTGGTCATCAAGCCGAGTGCCTATGCTCCGGCATCGAGCGCGGTGCTCAAGCAAATCTGTGAAGAGGCATTTGATCCGCGCCTGGTGACGGTTGTCGAGGGCGGGCGCGCCGAGAACGAAGCGTTGCTCGATGAGTGCTGGGACAAGATCTTCTTTACCGGTAGCGTTCCGGTCGGCAAGCTCGTCATGGAGCGCGCGAGTAAAAACCTCACGCCCGTGACGCTTGAGCTGGGCGGCAAGAGCCCCTGCATCGTGGATGCGACGGCAAACTTGAAGGTCGCGGCACGGCGTATCGCCTTTGGCAAATGGCTCAACGTAGGGCAGACCTGCGTGGCGCCCGACTACCTGCTGGTCGATACGCGCGTGCACGACGAGCTGCTGGGCCTCATCAAGGAAGAGGTCCGCCGTATGTTTGGCGAGCATCCGCTCGATAACGAGGATTACGGGCATATCGTCAATGCTAAGCATTTTGCGCGCGTGCGCGGGCTGATCGATCCCGATAAGGTCGTGCTGGGAGGCACGGCGCGCGAGTCGTCGCTCAAGATTGAGCCGACGATCCTAGACGGCGTGACCCCCGATGACGCCGTGATGCAGGAGGAGATCTTCGGTCCCATCTTGCCGGTGCTGACGTTTGAGAGCCTAGACGAGGCCGAAGCGTTTATTACGGATCGTCCGACGCCGCTGGCCCTGTATATCTTTAGTCAGGACCGCGCAGTTCAGCAGCGCTTCGTGCGTTACGTGCCCTTTGGCGGTGGCTGTGTCAACGACACGATCATGCACTTGGCTACGAGCCATATGGGCTTTGGCGGCATGGGCGCGAGCGGTATGGGGCAGTACCATGGACGCGAGAGCTTCGATACGTTTAGCCACAAGAAGAGTATCGTGAACAAGGCAACTTGGCTGGACGTGCCGTTTCGGTATGCGCCCTACGCAAGCTGGAAGCACAAGTTCGTGCGCATGTTTGTGCATTAGAAAAGGGCGCAGGTAATACGAACAAGTGTTCCTATTACCTGCATTTTGCGTTAGACTACTGTTATGGAGCACGGATGGGCCAACTCCCTTTAGAAGGGATTTGGTATGAACGTAAGCGATGTTATTTCGTTATTGGCGTTGTTGATTGCGGCTATCGAACTCGGTCTGTTTATCGGCCGAATGAAATAGCCGCCCCCGCGTAAGCGAAGACGGCCACTTCTCACGATGAAAACGTGTATCGGAGTTGGCAAGACCCGCGGCAACGGGTGCCATCCGTGTTCCTATCTTATCTGCAAGCGTTCTGTCGCGCAAGCGTCGAGGCAAACGATTGAAGGACGCAGACAGGATGTATTTGTGTCCGCACGGGACCGTAGACTTCTCAATAAGGTTACACACCGGTTTATCCGGCCGTTAGAGGAGCTGCTATGTACGAGCCTTCGCGTGTTCTTCTGTCATTTCACATTGCAGGATTTCAGTATGCCGATGGCGCTTTGGTCCTAGGCGATCTTAAAGCGGGCGATAAACTGACGCTGTGTGCCGAGCGCGATAATCCCCATGACCCCGAGGCAGTTGCGATCTACTATGGCAAGACCAAACTTGGCTACGTTCCGGGAAACGAGGTCGGCCCACTGTCCTTGATGATGTATTACGGCCACGAGGACGTATTTGAGGCCCGTGTGCAACAGGTTGCCCCCGAGCGCAGCCCGTGGCATCAGGTGCGCGTTGGGCTCTACGTGGTGGATGCTCGCTAGTCGGCAATGGAGGCTGCCATGTTTGATGACGATGACCTGTTTGATCTGGCAGATGATCCGTTTGAGTGGGATGTGCTACTCGATGACGATGAGCTGGAACAGGACCGTAAGATGCGGCAGGACAAGAAAACTCAGGGTGACGCTTCGAAAAAGCAAGACAAGCGCCGCCGCGGACTGTTCGGCGGGCTCTTTGGATAACCGCCGCATCGCTGTGTCTGTATACTTAGCACGAGTTGGATGCATTGCGAAATGAGGGCATAGACGATGATGTGGTTTACCGCCGACCTGCACCTGGGCGATACGAATATCTTGCACGACATGGATCGACCGTTTGATTCGGTCGAGGAGATGAACCGCAAGGTCATCGATGCCATCAATGAGTGCGTGGCTGCGGACGACCGCCTCTATATCCTGGGAGACTTTACGTATCGCTTGCCCATGGCGGAGGCGGTGCGCCTGCGCGAGCGTATCGAATGCAAGAATGCGACGCTCATCCGCGGTAACCATGACGGCGACTGGGAAGATTCCGACGCCCCGCAAATTTGGGAAGACGTGCGCGATTACCTGGAGATTGCTCCCGGCTATGCCAAGGGCCATCGTCTGGTTATGAGCCACTACCCCATGCTCAGCTGGAACGGCAAGGCACGTGGCGCCATTATGCTGCATGGGCATATCCACAGCAGGGGTGACCGCACCAACGCACGCAACCGCGATCGCGAGCGCCCGATCCTGCGCTATGACGTTGGCCTTGATGCCAACGACTACAGACCCGTAAGCCGCGATCAAATCCTGGGCTTCTTTGGACTGTAATGCTCGAACCACCACAAAGGGGACAGGCACCTTTGTGGTGGTTCTGGCGCCGTTGCCATTATGGCGGCGGCGCCTTTTTTGTCCGCGTGGCGCGGTAGAGTGTAGGCGGTTGAAATTTGCGTCCATCGAGGAGCTGCTATGAACGAGATCAAGTGCCCGCATTGCGGCGAAGTTTTTAAGGTCGATGCGTCCGGCTATGCGGATATCGTCAAGCAAGTGCGCGATGCTGAGTTCTCGCGTGACCTGGATGAGCGCGTAGCGGCGGCTCGACGCGAGGGCGAGCAGGCGCTGGAGCTTGAGCGCTCGCGTTCGTCAGCCGCTTTGCAGGAGGCAGAGTCTCAGCGCAACGCTCAGCTTGTCGAGCAGAAGAATGCTGCAGCTCAGCAGCTGGCACAAGAGGTTGCCAAGCGCGATGCTGAGCTTGCCGAGCTGCGCGCCAAGCTCGAGGGCGCTGCCACAGAGCGCGAGAGTGCAAGCCAGCGTGCGGCGGTTGAGGCCCGCGCCGATGCTCAAAAGGAGAATGCCGAGCTGCAGCGCGAGATCGACAACCTGCGTGCGCAGTTGGGGCGCAAAGATGATGAAGCCAGGCTTGCCGAGGCGGCGGCACGTAATGCTGCTCAAAACGATTTAGCTGCACGTGATGCTCAGATTGCCGAGCTGCAGGCCAGGCTTGCCGCGGCGGACAAGGCCCAGGAGATGACGCTTGCTGCTGCTGCGGCCGAGTCGCAGCGTGAGCTCGAGGCCGCTCGCAGCGAGGCCGAGCGCACGCTTGCTGACTATCGCGCGCAGGTACAAGAGAAGTTTTCCGTCGCAAAGGCTCAGTCCGAGCAGGAAGCCGAGGGTCTGCGTGCTCAGCTGCGCGAACAGGAACTGACGGCCAAAATGAACCTATCGGAGGCGGTTGCCGCAGCAGAGCGTGAGCGTGACGAAGCGCGTGCCAAGCTGACGAGCGAGCTGGCGGTGCGCGATTCTCGCGAGGAGCAAGCCAAGGCGGCACACGAGCTCGAGCTTGCGCAGGCCAAGCGCGCGAGCGATGACCTGATTCGCTACAAGGATGAAGAGATTGAGCGCCTTAAGGACATGAAGGTCCGCCTGTCCACCAAGATGGTGGGCGAGTCGCTCGAGCAGCACTGCGAGACCGAGTTCAACCGTCTGCGCATGACGGCGTTTCCCAACGCGTACTTCGAGAAAGATAACGATGCGTCCGAGGGTACCAAAGGCGACTTTATCTTCCGCGAGTGCGACGCAAGCGGTAACGAGGTCATTTCGATTATGTTCGAGATGAAAAACGAGAACGACGAGACTGCGACCAAGCATAAAAACGAGGACTTCTTTAAGAAACTCGATCACGATCGCCGCCAAAAAGGCTGTGAGTACGCGGTGCTCTGCACGCTGCTCGAGCCCGAGAGCGAGCTCTATAACGCAGGGATAGTCGACGTGAGCTATCGCTACGAGAAGATGTACGTGATCCGCCCGCAGTTTTTCATTCCCATGATTACGCTTCTTCGCAACGCCGCCATGGGTTCGCTGCGCTATAAGCAGGAGCTAGCGGAGTACAAACAGCAGAATATCGACGTTACGAACTTCGAAGCCAAGATGGAAAAGTTCAAGAATGATTTCGGTCGCAACTACGAGATCGCGAGCCGCAAGTTCCAAACGGCGATTGATGAGATCGACAAGACGATTAGCCATCTGCAGAAAACCAAGGAGGCGTTGCTGTCCTCCGAGAACAATCTGCGCCTAGCCAACAAGAAGGCCGACGATCTTACCATTCGCAAGCTCACGTGGGGCAACAAGACCATGAAGGCGGCGTTTGACGAGGCGCGCGGGGCTGCGTCAGAGACAAACGATGAGCCAGCCGAGGCGGATTCGTATGAGATCGAGGATGCCGAGTAAGGTATAGCGGATAGTGCAAAAGCGGGGCCGCTGGCGAAATTGCCAACGGCCCCGCTTCGTTTCGTTTCGGTACGTTCGGCTAGTCCTCGAGCAGGTCCTCGATAAAGCCGACGCG
>CAUAGV010000044.1 GCA_958428675.1 uncultured Collinsella sp. | reverse complement strand
CCGGTGCGCAAGTACAAAAAGATGGTGCCGCTGCCCGTCCGTCGCGCGCTCGGTAACCTGGCGCTGCATATGCCGTACTTCAAGGGACATAACTTCCTGGTCAAGGGTGCCGAGATCCCCGAGAAGTCGTTCCTGGGACAGGCTCTGGTATGGCCGGAGCGCGAGGTCGACGGCGTGCTCAAGCCCGAGTACAACACCGGCGATGGCGCCTTCGAGCTTGCCGCTCCCATCTATGCGCGCGTGAAGGGTCAGCCCGAGCTGGTCAAGAAGCAGTACCTGGACATGAACATGTGGCTCCCGGGCGACATTCTGCTCAAGGCCGACAAGATGTGCATGGCACACTCACTGGAGCTGCGCGTGCCCTTCCTGGACCGCAAAGTCATGGAGTTCGCCGAGCACATTCCCGACCGCTACCGCATCAACGAGAACGGCAACAAGCAGGTACTCCGCCACGCTGCCAACAAGTCGCTGCCCGATGAGTGGGCCACCCGTCCCAAGGTGGGCTTCCCGGTGCCGATTGTCTACTGGCTGCGCGAGCAAAAGTGGTACGACTATGTCAAGGAGTACTTCACCGCGCCGTGGGCAAGCGAGTTCTTCAATACCGACGAGCTCATGCACCTGCTCGATCTGCACTTTGCGGGCAAGGGCGATTTCCAGCGCAAGATCTATACGCCGCTCGTGTTCCTGGTGTGGTACAAGCGCTTCTTTATCGACGAGGGCCAGCCTTCTGTTCAGGCTGCCTAGTCTCGGCCTACGAATGCCTGCGCGTAACGGCTCCTCCGGGAGCCGTTTTTGCGCGAGCACGTTTCAGTTACTATGAAAACCGTCCCTGCCAAATGGCTGAGAAAGGTGAAAGATGCACCATTCGGATTCCGCGACCGTGACCACGGTCGATACGCTTGCCAAGCTGCTCGATGTGTGCGGCGAGCTGCGCGCATCGGAGCAGGTTGACGAGCGTGCCGTGACCGGTTGCTCGTTTGATTCGCGCGCGGTCTCGGCAGGTGACGTGTTCTTCTGTAAAGGTGCTGCCTTTAAGCCCGCGTTTTTGAGCATGGCGCTCGATGCGGGCGCCGTCGCATTTGTGTGCGAGGAGTCGCTGGTCGAGTCTCTGGAGCCGCTGGCGCAGGAGAGCGGTGCTGCGATGCTGGTTGTTGATAGTGTTCGCACGGCCATGGCCCTGTTGCCGCCGGAGGTCTACGACCGTCCCGACCACGACGTCAAGATCGTGGGCATCACCGGCACCAAGGGAAAGACCACGGCCGCTTTTATGCTCCAGTCCATCATCAAGGCGGCGGGCGAGTCCTGCGGCATGATCGGCTCGGTGAGTACCGACGATGGTATCGAGTGCTACGAGAGCACCAATACTACGCCCGAGGCCCCCGAGGTTTGGCGCCATATCGCCAACTGCCGCACGTCCGGTCGCCAGTCCATGGTCATGGAGGTCTCGAGCCAGGCGCTCAAGTACCAACGCGTCGAGAATCTGCCGTTTGACGTGGCGTGCTTCCTCAACATCGGCCGCGACCACATCTCGCCGATCGAACACCCCACGTTTGAGGATTATTTTGAGAGCAAGCTCAGGATTTTTGACCAGGCAAAGACCGCCGTGGTGAATCTGGGCACCGAAGAGGTCGACCGTGTGCTGGAGGCAGCGTCGACGGCCGAGCGCTTGGTGACCGTTGGCGTCGAGCATCCCGAGGCAAGCCTGTGGGCGAGCGACGTACGCATAGTCGGCTTTAGCATCGAGTTCAACTTGCATGGCCTGTGTGCCGACGAGTCCGAGGCGGGGGAGAAGGTCCTGCTGGGTATCGCGGGAGACTTTAACGTGGAAAACGCGCTGGTCGCTATCGCCGCTGCGCGCGAGATCGGCATCGGTATCGAGGCTATCAAGAAGGGCCTCTCAAAACTGCGTGTGCCGGGCCGTATGGAGGTCGTGGAGTCGAAGGACGGCCGCGTGATTTGTGTCGTCGACTACGCGCACAACCAGCTTTCGTTCCGCTCGCTTTTCTCGTCGGTCAAGCGCGCGTTTCCCGCTAGTCCGGTCATTGCGGTGTTTGGCGCTGCCGGCGGCAAGGCGCAGGAGCGCCGCGAGCAGCTTCCGCGCGAGGCCGCACCGTATTCCGACCTGATGATCTTTGCCAATGAGGACCCGGCTCACGAGGACCCGATGAAGGTCTGTCGCGAGCTTGCCGAACATGTTCCCGACGATACGCCGAACAAGATCATCCTCGATCGCGAAGCCGCTGTGCATGCGGCGTTCAAGGCGGCGCGCGAGGAGTACGTCAACCCCGATGCTCCCACCATTGTCTTGCTGCTGGCAAAGGGTGACGAGGAGCTCATGCACGTGGGCGACGAGTTCGTGCCCATCGAGAGCGACCTTTCGCTGGCCAATCGCCTGATCGATGTTGCCCAGTTTGACTAATGAACCATGATGGCGGCGGCGTCCTGAGTGCGCTGTCGCCATAAGCGTGTTCCCTCAATCAAAACATGCCGTCCAAGTCCAAACCCTTCTACGTAAACGGAGTAACCATGTCCCACAATACCCTGCCGACCGTCGCCGAGCTTTCGGGCGAGATGCGCGAGCGCTTGGCCAAGGTCAAGTACGTCTTTACCGACCTGGATGCCACGATGCTTGCACCCGGCTCGTGCGTGCTGCGCGACAACGACGGCAACCCCTCGACCAAACTCGTCGAGGCCGTCGTGGCGCTCGCTCGCGCTGGTATTCAGGTGGTTCCCACCTCGGGCCGCAACCGTACCATGATCCACGAGGACGCGCGCGTGCTCGGCCTCAACTCCTACATTGGCGAGATGGGCGGTCTGGTTATGTACGACCTCAAAGCCAACGATTGGGAGTATCTGACCGGCGACATGCCCTACGACTCCTCTTGCGGCCTCACGCCGCACCAGGTGATCGAGCAGACCGGCGTGTGCGAGAAGATCCTCGCCCGCTGGCCGCACAAGATCGAGTATCACAACGACATGTCGACCGGCTACAAATACCGTGAGGTCACCGTCGGCATGCGCGGCGATGTGCCCGACGATGAGGTTCAGGCCATCCTGGACGAGGCCGGCTGCGGTCTGATCTGGGCTTGCAACGGCCATCTGACTCACCTGTCCAAGCCGACGACGCTCGAGCTCGATCGCGTCGAGGACGGTCGCGCATTCAACATCAACCCCGCGGGTCTCAACAAGGGCGTTGCCATCGCGCGCTTCTGCGAGCACCTGGGGATCGAGCGCGAGGAGACGCTCGCGCTCGGCGATTCCGAGTCCGACTTCTACATGGCCGATCACGTGGGCACGTTCTGCCTGGTCGAGAATGGCCTGACGAGCGCCGGCGCGCCCGAGTTCCTGGCTGCTTGCGAGAACGCTTTCGTTACGCGCGGCAAAATTGTCGATGGTTGGGCGGCGACGGCAGAGCTGCTGGTCGCGGCGCGTTCGTAGCGCGGCGTCGCCGCACTTGGACATGTCTTTTCGAGAGAGACTGGTGAGGTAATGTCCGATATCGAGAATTCGGCAGGTGACACGCGCCCGATTGGCGTGTTCGATTCTGGGTTGGGCGGTCTGACGGTTGCGCGCGCGATTGCGACGGCGTTGCCGCACGAGTCCGTCTACTACTTTGGCGACACCAAGCGCTGCCCCTACGGCACCCGTACCGAGGATGAGGTGCGCTCGTTTGCGTTGCAGGCGGGTCGTTGGCTTTCGAAGCACGACGTCAAGATTATGGTCATCGCCTGCAACACGGCGACCGCTGCGGCCTTGCGTCTGGCCCAGCAGGTGCTCGACGTTCCCGTGATCGGTGTGATCGCGCCGGGTGCCCGTGCGGCAATCAACAGCACGCGTACGCGTCGCGTGGGCGTGCTCGCCACCAACCTCACTATTCGCTCGGGCGCCTACACGCGCGCCATTCAGGACCTGGATGCCGGCGTCGATGTATACGGCTGTCCTGCCTCGAGCTTTGTCGAGGTTGTCGAACACGAGCTCGCCTCGGGTGCACATCTGCAGGAACAGTGGCTTGAGAACGAGGACATCTTCGATACGCCTGCCGTGCGTGCGCTGGTGGGTGCCACGGTTGAGCCGCTGCGCGACCACGGTATCGATACCGTGGTGCTCGGCTGTACGCATTTCCCGCTGTTGGTGGGACCTATCCGCCATGCGCTGGGGCCTGGGGTGCGCGTCGTGAGTTCCGCCGAGGAGACCACGCGCGAGCTGACCGATATCCTCACGCGCCGCGAGCAGCTGGCGGGCGACGCCGCCGAGCCGCAGCATCGTTTTGCCACGACGGCCGATAACATTGCCGAGTTTGCGGTGGCGGGCAGCTTTATCTTTGGTCAGCCGCTCAAGAGCATCGAACATATCGATATCGATGAGCTGAAATAGATGTAAGGCAGCCGCCAAAGCCTTCGCCACATCTTTTGCCGAAAGGAAATTTCTATGGAGTACATGCAGGTCAACCGCGCCAACGATCGCGCCGCCAACGAGTTGCGCCCCGTTAAGCTCACCCGTGGCGTCATGAAGCACGCCCACGGCTCGTGTTTGGCCGAGTTCGGTGACACGCGCGTGCTGTGCGCCGCCACTATCGAGGAGGGCGTGCCGGGCTGGCGAAAGGGAGCTAAGGCCGGCTGGGTGACCGCGGAATACGCCATGCTGCCGGCGTCGACCGGCAAGCGCTGCAAGCGCGAGCACGCCAACCGCAAGGGTCGCTCCATGGAGATCGAGCGCCTCATTGGCCGCAGCCTGCGTACCGTTGTCAACATGAAGGCGCTCGGCGAGTACACCGTCACCGTCGACTGCGATGTGATTCAGGCCGATGGCGGCACGCGTACAGCGAGCATCACCGGCGCCTGGGTGGCGCTGCACGACGCCCTCGCCATGTGGGTCGAGGCGGGCAAGATCGAGCGCATCCCGCTTATCGGCCAGGTGGCTGCCATCTCCATGGGCGTTGTCGACGGCAATACGCTGCTTGACCTCGATTATTCCGAGGACAGTCACGCCGAGGTCGACATGAACCTCGTCGCCACCGACACCGGCGAGATGATCGAGCTCCAGGGCACCGGCGAGCAGGCGCCCTTTGACCGCAAGCGCCTCAACGCCCTGCTCGACCTGGGCGACAAGGGTATCGCCGAGCTCATCGAGCTTCAGCGCCAAGCCATCGCCTAACCTGCCAAAAGGGACAGGTTTATTTTGGTAGGTTTTATCTGCTGAAATGCTGCGTTGAAAGGTCCGATCGCCTGAGAGGGGAGGGGTCAAGTGCCCAAACGCCCCTCACGCGGCTTGCTATAGAGACAAGGAGGCCAGTTATGGCACTTGAGAAGATTGACATCGACACCCTCGACCCGGCGGCGACCATCGTCGTGGCAACGGGCAACGCCCATAAGCTCACCGAGATCGAGGCCATTTTGGGCAAGGTCATGCCCGAGGTGCGCTTTGTGGCGCTCGGCCAGCTGGGTGATTTTGAGGATCCCGAGGAAAACGGCACGACGTTTTTGGAGAACGCCATCATCAAGGCCCAAGCCGCGGTTGAGGAGACGGGCCTTATGGCCATTGCCGACGATTCGGGCTTGGTCGTTGATGCCCTGGACGGCGAGCCGGGCGTGTATAGCGCGCGCTATGCGGGCGTGCATGGCGACGATGCCGCCAACAACGCCAAGCTGCTCGTTAACTTGGAAGGCGTGGCAGACGAGGATCGCACCGCGCGTTTTATGAGTGTCGTCGCGCTCATCGACACGGATGGTCTGGTCACCTATGGTGAGGGCGCCTGCGAGGGCGTTATCGCGCACGAGGGCCGCGGCGATCACGGCTTTGGCTACGACCCGCTGTTCCTGCCGGTCGACACGCCGGGCAAGACCATGGCCGAGCTGACGGCGGACGAGAAGAACGCCATCAGCCATCGATTCCATGCGCTCGAGCACCTATCCGCCAAACTGACGGGCGAGGAGTAGGCCGTGCGTGCGGTGGTGCAGCGCGTACTCAACGCCGGCGTGACGGTCGACGGCGAGTGCGTGGGCCGCATTGGACGCGGCTACCTGGTGCTGCTGGGTGTGGGCCATGGCGATACGCGTGCCGAGGCCGATAAGCTGTGGGGCAAGCTCCGCGGGCTGCGCATCAACGAGGACGAGAACGGCAAGACCAACTTGGCGCTTGCCGATGTCGACGGTGAGGTGCTCGTGGTGTCGCAGTTCACGCTGTTCGCTGACTGCCGCCACGGTCGCCGCCCATCGTTTACGGATGCCGGCGCGCCCGATGTTGCCAACGAGCTCTACGAGTACTTCCTGACGCTCGTTCGCCAAGATGTCGAACACGTGGCGCACGGCATTTTTGGCGCCGATATGAAAGTCGACTTGGTCAACGACGGCCCATTCACCATCGTCTTGGACACCGATAACCTTTAGGTTACGCGGTTTTACCAAACCGCGTAACAACTGGTCATGCGAGATTGTCGTCTGGTACGTATTCGAGACCGGGCTTTTTTAGCTACTTGCGTATGGCCACAACAGGGTGCTATAGTATTAGAGTTTTGTCTATCTTAGGGGTATTATCCCCTTTTTGAATTGCACCTTCTGGAGGCCCTGTTCATGGAAGAGATGGAAGTCAATCACGTCGACGACATCCACGAGAAGCTGACCGATATGGTGGGCGATCGCGTCAAGGTTAAGGCCAACATGGGCCGTACCCGCGTCGTCGAGCGCATGGGCACCATCAAGAGCGTCCACCCGGCCGTCTTCATTGTCGAGGTTGACGAGCGTCGTGGCCGCAAGTCGCGTCAGTCCTACCAGTATATCGATGTGCTCACCGGTCAGGTCGAGCTGTTCGACCCCGAGAGCGGCGAGCATATCTTTACCCCGCTCGGCAATCAGCTCGAGGAGCATTAACGGTGACCGATCGGTCCCTGACTCTTTCCGCGCCGGCAAAGATTAACCTCTACCTGGGGGTTCATACCGAGCGCGATGACCGCGGCTACCACAGGGTCGATTCCCTGATGGCGGCCGTCGGTCTTTCCGATACCGTGACGGTCACGCCGGCGCAGGCGCTGACCGTCCAGACGGTTCCGGCATCAGATTTTCCCATGCAAAAGAATACGGCGTATCGGGTTGCGGTTGCTATGGCCGAGCATTATGGTCGCGAGGCAAACATCTGCGTGACGATTGAGAAGCGCATTCCATTGTGCGCCGGCTTGGGCGGCCCCTCGACGGATGCGGCCGCGGTCATTGTCGCCTTGGCAGAGCTCTGGGGCATTGATCGCACCGACCCAGCGCTCGACGATATTGCGCGGGGCATTGGTGCTGACGTCCCGTTCTTTTTGCACGCGAGTCCTGCGTTCTACGTAGGTGGGGGAGACGTGCTGGCAACTGAGTACCCCGCGCTGCCCGCGACGCCCGTCGTGCTGGTCAAGCCGCGCGAGGCAAGCGTTTCGACAATTGAAGCCTATCGACGTTTTGACGAGGCCCCGGTGCCTGCGGACAAGCCCGGCGCGATAGCTTCTGCCTTGCGTGCTGGTGATGCCGAGACGGCATATGCACTCATCCATAACAATCTGGGTGTCATTTCCGCACAGATGGAGTCGCAGATTCAAACGGTCCTCGACTGGCTGCGTAAACAGGACGGAACCGTTGCTGTAGATGTGTGCGGATCGGGTGCCTGCTCGTTTGCCATTTGCGACACCGCTGCCACGGTCGAAAGGCTTGCCGATGCTGCCCAGCAAAATGGCTGGTGGGCCTGCGCGACTGAGTTTATTCCCAACACGGTTCAAATCGACGCGCCAAAGAAATAAAAATTTCTCTAGCACGCGGCGAAAATCTTTGTTACTATAGTCGAGCTAACGGGTTGTGGCTCAGTTTGGTAGAGCACTGCGTTCGGGACGCAGGGGTCGCTGGTTCAAATCCAGTCAACCCGACCAGAGCATGAGGAGGGACCGCTTCTTGCGGTCCCTTTTTTTAGCTAGTGTTGTGATACCGCGATACCCGCGGTATACTCATTCGAGCTTGTCTCGCTGTATTGTGGAGGTCTACATGTTTGGACTGAGGGCTCCTGAGCTCATCATTATTCTCGTCGTTGTCCTGATTATCTTCGGGCCCAAGAACCTGCCGAAGCTCGGCAAGTCCCTCGGCTCTACCGTCAAGAATATCCGCGAGGGTATGGAGGGCGACGATAAGGCCGAGACCAAGCAGGCCGAGGAGGTCGTGGTCGAGCAGTCCGAGGAGGACAAGGAGATCGCTGAGCTCGAGGCCAAGCTCGCTGCTGCCAAGAAGAAGCAGGCAGAGGACAGCGACGCGGACGCAGAGTAGTCCCATCCCTTTGGGGTGAGCACCTGACCGGCTTGCCCGCAGGCTAGCCGGTCTTTTTCGTTTTGTTGACAGTTGATTGTTTGATCAGAGTTGGGGAGATATCCGTATGGACGCAAGCCAGATCGTACTGACCGCTGAGGGCCGCCAGAAGCTCGTCGAGGAGCTCGCCTGGCGTGAGGGCGATTACGCCAAGGAGATCGTCGAGGACATCAAGGAAGCCCGCGCGTTCGGCGACCTTTCGGAGAACTCCGAGTACGATGCCGCCAAGGACAAGCAGGCCCAGAATGCTGCTCGTATCGCCGAGATCCAGGCCATTCTTGCCAACGCTCAGGTTGCTGCCACCACGGGCGATCTGACCGTCTCCATCGGTTCCACCGTTTCGCTGATTGATCCCAACGGCGAGGTCATGGAAGTCACGCTCGTTGGTACCACCGAGACCAACTCGCTCGAGCACAAGATCTCCAACGAGTCTCCGGTCGGTCACGCCATCATCGGTCACGGCGAGGGTGATTCCGTCGAGGTCGTTACGCCTTCCGGCAAGACTCGCGTCTACACCATCGCCAAGATCGCACGCTAGACCACGGTCCCGCGTAAAGGTATGTTTTCGCTCCCTGGGACCGAATCCTGGGGAGCGTTTTAGTTTGAGGAGCTAACTTATGGCAGAGAACCAGAACGCCGCCGATCAGGCATCGACGCTCAACGACGAGCGCGCCACCCGCCTGGCCAAGCGCGCCGCCCTGTTCGAGGCGGGCCAGAACCCCTATCCCGAGCACTCTGAGCTTGAGGACTACGTCGCCGATATCGAGGCTAAGTACGCCGAGCTTGCCGATGGCGAGGACACCGAGGACGTCGTGAAGATCGCCGGCCGCGTGGTCGCCAAGCGCGGTCAGGGCAAGATCATGTTCATCGTCGTGCGCGATGCGACTGCCGAGATTCAGCTGTTCTGCCGCATCAACGACATGGACGAGGCCGCCTGGAATACGCTCAAGGCCCTCGACCTGGGCGACATCCTGGGCGTGACCGGCGTGGTCGTGCGCACCCAGCGCGGCCAGCTTTCCGTTGCCCCTAAGAGCGCGACCCTGCTTTCCAAGGCCGTTCGTCCGCTGCCCGAGAAGTTCCACGGTCTTTCCGACAAGGAGACCCGCTATCGCCAGCGCTATGTCGATCTGATCGCCAACGACGACGTTCGCGAGACCTTCCGTAAGCGTTCGCAGATTCTCTCTACCTTCCGTCGCTTTATGGAGTCCGACGGTTACATGGAGGTCGAGACCCCCATCCTGCAGACCATCCAGGGCGGCGCTACCGCCAAGCCGTTCATTACCCACTTCAACGCGCTCGATCAGGAGTGCTACCTGCGTATTGCCACCGAGCTGCACCTCAAGCGCTGCATCGTCGGTGGTTTTGAGCGCGTGTTCGAGATCGGCCGCATCTTCCGTAACGAGGGCATGGACCTTACCCACAACCCCGAGTTCACCACGATGGAGGCCTACCGTGCCTTCTCAGACCTCGAGGGCATGAAGGCGCTCGCCCAGGGTGTCATTAAGGCGGCTAACAAGGCCATCGGCAACCCCGAGGTCATCGAGTACCAGGGCCAGACCATCGACCTTTCTGGTGAGTGGGCCAGCCGTCCCATGACCGACATCGTCTCCGACGTGCTCGGCAAGCAGGTCACCATCGACACGCCGGTCGAGGAGCTTGCTGCCGCCGCGCGCGAGAAGGGCCTGGAGATCAAGCCCGAGTGGACTGCCGGCAAGATCATCGCCGAGATTTACGATGAGCTGGGCGAGGACACCATCGTCAACCCGACCTTCGTGTGCGATTACCCCATCGAGGTCAGCCCGCTTGCCAAGCGTTTTGAGGACGACCCGCGCCTGACGCACCGCTTTGAGCTGGTTATTGCCGGTCACGAGTACGCCAACGCGTTCTCCGAGCTCAACGACCCGGTCGACCAGGCCGAGCGCTTTGCCGCCCAGATGGCCGAGAAGGCCGGCGGTGACGACGAGGCCATGGAGTATGACGAGGATTACGTGCGCGCCCTCGAGTACGGTATGCCTCCCGCGGGCGGCATCGGCATCGGTATCGACCGCGTGGTCATGCTGCTCACCAACCAGGCTTCTATCCGCGACGTGCTGCTGTTCCCGCACATGAAGCCCGAGAAGGGTTTCCAGTCCGGTGCCGCTGCCGCCAAGGCTGCCGAGGCCGGCAACGCCGCGAGCCCGTTCGTTAAGTCGCTTAAGCCCACGCTCGATTACTCCAAGATCGCCGTTGAGCCGCTGTTTGAGGAGTTCGTCGACTTTGATACCTTCTCCAAGAGCGACTTCCGCGCTGTGAAGGTCAAGGCATGCGAGGCCGTCAAGAAGTCCAAGAAGCTGCTGAACTTTACGCTCGACGACGGCACCGGCACCGACCGCACCATCCTCTCCGGTATTCACGAGTACTACGAGCCCGAGGACCTGGTCGGTAAGACCCTGCTCGCCATCACCAATCTGCCTCCGCGCAAGATGATGGGCATCCCCAGCTGCGGCATGCTGATCAGCGCTGTCCACGAGGAGGAGGGCGAGGAGCGCCTCAACCTGATCCAGCTCGATGCTTCCATCCCCGCCGGCGCAAAGATGTACTAACTAGTTACGCGGTTCTACGAACCGCGTAACGGCTCGACGCTGCGCGGGCCGCATT
>CAUAGV010000043.1 GCA_958428675.1 uncultured Collinsella sp. | reverse complement strand
CGTCGCGCATATCGCTGGTGCCGCAGATGCCGAGCAGGCCGGACTGCTTGTTCATCATGTCATCGACTTCCTGGTAGCTGTAGCCGCCCTCGCGCTGCAGGTAGCACACGGTAGCCGGGTCAATGGAACCACAACGGGTGCCCATCATCAGGCCGTCGAGCGGCGTGAGGCCCATCGTGGTATCGCGGCATACACCGTCCTCGATGGCGGCGAGCGAAGCGCCGTTGCCCAGATGACACTAAAGCAGACGGTGGCAGCGCGAGCCCAGGATCTCCTTGGCCATCATCCACTCATAGCGGTGGCTTGTGCCGTGGGCGCCGTACTTGCGCACGTGATACTTGTCACACACGTCCTTGGGCAGGGCGTAGGTGTAGGCGACCTCGGGCATAGTCATGTGGAACGAAGTGTCGAAGACGGCCACGTTGGGCAGCTCCGGATACTTCTCGCGACAATACTCGATTGCCGCCGCCTCGCCGTAGTTGTGCAGCGGGGCAAGCGGTGCCACCTCGAGGATCTTAGCCATGACCTCATCGTCGACGACCGCGGAATCATCGAAGTACCAGCCACCCTGAACGATACGGTGGCCGATGCCATCGATCGTAAAGTCGGTCTTCTCGAGCTCCTCGAGCACACGTGCGATAGCCGAACGGTGGTCCGGGAAGGGGACCTCCTCGGTTTGCTTGGCGCCACCGTTCTCGGAGTGGCCAAAGATGCCCATGTCCGAACCGATACGTTCGCAGTTGCCCTTGGCGAAAACCTCGCGGGTATCGGTATCCAAAAGCTGATATTTAAGGCTTGAGCTACCGGCGTTGACAACAAGTACGTTCATGAGACTCCTTCGTGATTACAGTACGGTCGGCAAACCCATAAGGCGGCCGTATCCTTAATAAGAAGTTATCAGAATTCGATAAATAACTATCAAACTCTTCGCCCAAAGAGCGTAAAAGGGGGCTGAACGGCACAAGGCCATCCAGTCCCCTCCCCTTGTATCAATTACTTGCCGTTGACGATGCGCTCGACGTCGGAAGCGATCATGAACTCCTCGTCTGTGGGAATGACGAAAATCTTGACCTTGGAATCCTTGGCAGACAGGCACCAAGCGCCGTCACCACGCAGGGCGTTGCGGGCATGATCCATCTTGACGCCCATAAAGGCCAGGCGGTCGGCAACGCCGGCGCGGACGGCCGGAGCGTGCTCGCCGATGCCGGCGGTAAAGACCAGGGTGTCCATACCGCACATAGAAGTAGCCATCTCGGCAGCCTTGGCGGCAATCTTGTAGACGAACATGTCGAAGGCGAGCTGAGCCTCGGGGTCACCAGCAGCGGCGAGCTCCTCGACGTTGCGGCAGTCGTTGGTCTTGCCGCCGGTCACAGCCAAAAGGCCGGACTTCTTGTTCATCATCTCGTCGACCTCGTCGAAGGTGTAGCCGCCCTCGCGCTGCAGGTAGCACACGGTAGCCGGGTCGATGGAACCGCAGCGGGTGCCCATCATGACGCCGTCGAGCGGGGTCAAGCCCATGGTGGTGTCCATGCACTTGCCGTCCTCGATGGCGCACAGGGAAGCGCCGGAGCCGATATGGCACACGACGACCTTGCGGGCCTCGCCGTTGGTCATCTCAGCGACCTTCTTGGAGATATAACGGTAGCTGGTGCCGTGGGCGCCGTACTTACGGATGTGCAGCTTGTCGCAGACGTCCTTGGGCAGGGCGTAGGTCTTGGCGACCTCGGGCATGTTGAAGTGGAAGGCGGTGTCATAGACCGTAACGTTGGGCAGGTCGGGATACTGCTCTAGGCAGTACTCGATAACGTTGGCCTCGGGGTTGTTGTGCAGCGGCGCCAGCGGAGCGACCTCGCGGATCTTAGCGAGGACGTCCTCGTCGACGAGGGAGGAATCGCCGAAGTACCAACCGCCCTGAACGATACGGTGGCCGATACCCTCGATCTTGACGCCGTTGGCCTCGAGGTCCTTCAGGACGACCTCGATGGCGACCTTGTGGTCGGGGAACTCGATGTTCTCGGTCACCTTCTTGGAGCCGTTGGCAGCGTGGGTGAAGGTACCGCCGGTAAAGCAGACGCGCTCGCAGGAGCCCTTTGCGGACACCTTATGGGACTTGGTATCGATGACCTGATACTTAAGGGTCGAAGATCCTGCGTTGACGACCAGAACGTTCATGTGTCTCCCTACTAACAGGCGGTGTGGCGCCGCCAGGTTACATACGCATCAATAATAAACCCAAACGCCCTCGCGCTCGGGTTTATTGCGTTGATATATAAGTTATCGGTGCCTAAATACTCATGTCCTTTGACTTGTAAGACGAAATAGCGCGGGGATATACACAAGGGAAGAAATCTCGAGCGCGACAAGCAATACGACTCGAATGCCCGCAACGCTACTCAACACAGCGCTGAGCAGATAGAAAAGAACGGCACCCACCGCCACCATCTGGCTTTGAACCGAAATCAGTGAACAGCGCATCGAAGAATCGGCAGTATTTTGAAAAATTGAGTATTTAATTGGAGCAAATAACGAGTAAGCGACCGTCTGCAGCACATAGAACACGGGCAGCAAATAAACCGGAGTTAAAGGAATCAAAAACAGAGCTGTCAGGAAAAGACGCACGATGCCGCAAATACGCGCAAAGCGGCCCTTGTCGACACGAGCAATCACACTGGGCACAATAAACCCTATGGAGGCGGAGGTAAGAAGCTGGACCGCAATGGTCACACCCGAGGCGACGGCATTCATTCCGCGACCCGCAAGCAGCAGTGAGAAAAAGTCTTCCAGGGCGACAAAAGCAAATGCCTGAGAACAGTCCATGATGAACGCTGAACGAAGAATGTCATTACCCGCAATAGCGGCACCGATCATCTTCGGATTCATTCCACGCTCGGGTGTCGTCGCAGTGCCCCCTCTTCGCATCTCAGGAATGCAGACAACGACAACCAGCGTCAACACCATTGCGATGATATCTGCCGAAAGACCAATGAGATATGCACCAACGGACGAAATGAAACCGCCCACGCAAGCGGAGATGGCATAAGAGGCATAGAAAACAAATCGCTCAACGACATTAAGTCTTACGAGCTGGTCCTGAGAGACGCTGTCAATGTAAATCGCTTCGATGGATCCGCTCACACATGCAACGGCAAAACCCTTGAGAGCGAACGCACCGATTAAAAGCAGAGGAGATCGGACGAGAAGCAGGGCGACGTAGTACCCAAGCATTCCCACAATGCCAACGAGGCCGCTCACCTTTCGTCCAAACCTGTCAGCAATATAACCAGTAGGAACCTCAAGAATGAACTTGCTCACTTGGTATGCAATCATCATGCTAGAAATCGCCACCATCGAGAATCCGACGAATTCAAGGTAAACCGTCAGAAAATACAAAATGGTGCTGAAGTTCGACAGAAAAACGAACGTCATATAAAGCAAAACCGTACGGTTTTTCATGCTCCGCCCTCCAAGAGTCAGCAATCTAAATCGGAATCTTGGAAAAGCATGAGGGCAAAGCCGTCAGCTATGTGTTACAAGGCGTCAATAATCACTTGATGTCTCGAAGCCAATTAATCTCACGAAGCAAGATGACGCAATAGGTGCAGAAAAACCGTCTGGTGTCGATCAGTCCAGGAATTTTGCCGATAGCAAAAGTAGATAGGCAAGGTTACATCACGCGAACCCTCAATGGAGCACTCACTCACTTCTGACCCATCCGATGCGAGAGAGGACCCAGACAAACTCAATATCAATCCCCCGGCTTGAAGAAACTCAGTCTGAGCCCTGCTTCCGTATTCAACATCACGGAAGCGAAAATTGACGAGCTGGGCTTCAGGGCATTGGTTAATCGCATTGAGACAGGGTGACAAATTAATGGGAACAGCGAGCCTGCCGCCCAGTAACTCGCGAATGGTCATGGCGCCCACAGATTGATGGCCCGCTGGGCATGAAAGAACCTTGAGCTCCTTTTCACCCAAATATTTTGAAGAAAGGACGCTGTCCCGTGGTTCCTCGAATGAGATAGCCGCGTCCGAAATTCCAAGTATAAGTGATTCAAAGCATGTTGCCGTTGGCTGATGCCACACATCAAGGTGAATCTGAGGGTGCGAGCTTTCAAACGAGTCGTACCAGTTTTCGGCAAAAAGGCGCCCCCGCCCATGAAGGCAGGGGGCGTAAAGACGAAAGTGGCCATCGGGCGAGACGCCGTCGTCCCTCGATTGGGCGTACTTTTTGAGATCGTCGACTTGTGCCAGGATCACGCGTGCACGACGCGCAAATTCTCTGCCCGCCGGAGACAAAACAGCCTCCCCCGCCGATCGGTCGAGCAAAACAATCTGATACTCAGATTCCAACTTTTTGATTGCCGACAAAACGGCCTGCGGACTCACATGAACGGCGCGAGCTGCTTTGCGCACGCCGCCATAGTTCGCTACCGCTTGAAGGTATTCGAGTTGAGAAAGCTGCATAGATTACTCCAAAGGCAGCCAAGTCGACGGGCTACGCGTCCTCAGATGAGGTTCTCGCCCAGGTTTTTGCCGCCGAGGACGTGCATGTGGAAGTGCATGACGGTCTGGCCGGCGTTGACACCCTTGTTGGAGATGACGCGGAAACCGTCCTCCAGACCCTTGGCCTTGGCGACCTCTTGGATGGCGTGAGCCATGGCGCCCATGGTCTCGGCAGGTACGTTGTCGGCGATGTCGCTGTAGTGCTTCTTGGGGATCACGAGCGTGTGGACCGGCGCCTGTGGGTTGAGGTCGTCGAAGGCGATGACCTGGTCGTCCTCATAGACAACGGTCGAGGGGATCTCGTGGTTGGCAATTTTGCAGAAGATGCAATCGCACATGGTTGGTTCCTTTCTTACAGACCAAGGTAATTATATTTGGTCGAGATGCTTAGAACGAGAGGTTGTCGTCCGTGTTGGCGGCCTCGCCGTCGGCGAGCACGTCGTTGCCGTCGACGTCCTTAAGGAGCACCGAGACCTTCTGCTCGGCATCGGACAAGCGGGTGCGCAGGCTCTTGAGGAGCTCGACGCCGCGGGTGTAGCTCTCGAGCGACTCCTCGAGCTCCATATCGCCCGACTCCAGGCTGCGGATGATGAGCTCCAGCTCCTGCGAGGCCTGCTTGTACGTAAGCTGCTCGACCGGGGTCTTCTCTGCCATATCTGTTTCCTTTCCTAAAGGTTTATCGCTATGAAACGCGGGTTACTCGACCGTATCGACCGTTGCTGCCACGTTGCCGTCTGCCATGCGCACGCGAATGGCGTCGCCAGGCTTAAAGGTCTTGGCACTCGTAGCCACACCATCATCGCTGTACGCGATGGAGTAACCGCGGGCAAGTACCTTGAGCGGCGACAGGGCATCGAGCGACGCGGCAGCTCGGCCCAGGTCGGACGCGGGTTTGCTGAGCATCGAACGCCCCTGATGCTCCAGACGGGAACTCGCAAGCGTGAGCGCATGGCGCTTACCATCGAGCCCCGAGGTGCTTGTAACCAGACGCTCGGGCAAGCGCTCAAAGTTGGAGCGGAATGTCCCGACCGAGCGTACTATTGCGCCCGACAGGCGATCGGCCGTCAGGGCAAGCTCCGATTCGCGACGCTCGACCATAAATGTGGGGTCGTTGAGGCACGGGCGACACGCAGCAGCATCGAGCGCATCACCCAAGCGAGCCGTATAGGTATCCCAGGCACGGCGACCGCGCTGATCGAGCATCTCCAGGTCGACCTGGGCCGACCCAATCATCGATGCCATCGCGGCACCCAGACGCTGATGGCGCGCCTCGAGCACATCGGCTAACTCCGTCATAGCCGGCGCCACCGATTCTGCCGCCGCCGTGGGCGTGGAAGCGCGTCGGTCGCTCACCATGTCGCAAATCGAGGTGTCGGGCTCATGGCCAATGCCGGTCACCACGGGCACAGGACAAGCCGCCACCGCGCGGGCAAGCTCCTCGTCATTAAAGGTCATGAGGTCCTCAAAGGAGCCGCCGCCGCGCACCAGCAAAATACAGTCGGGCGCCGGCGTAATGGAAGCGGCGCGGCGCAAGCCCTCAATGAGCTCGGCCGGCGCACCCTCGCCTTGAACCTTGGCGCCCACGCAGACGAGCTCGACGAGCGGGTTGCGACGACGCAATGTGCGCTTGACGTCGTCGATTACGGCACCCGAAAGCGAGGTGACGACCGCCACGCGGGAGCAGAACACCGGGATGCGGCGCTTGCGCGCTTCGTCCATCAGGCCCGCCACTTGTTGACGCAGCAGACCCTCCCCCGCCAGCGAGAACGAGCGAGCGACAAAGCTCATGCGGCCCGTGGCCTTATAGAGATTGAAGCTGCCCTTAAAGCTTACCTGCATGCCGTCGCGCAAGTCGAAGGTGCGCTTAAGGTAGGCACCCTTCCAGATGATGCAGTCGACGGCCGCCGAATCGTCCTTGATCTGGAAATAGCAGTGGCCGCTTCGGGCGTTTGGGCCACGAAAACCCGTGACCTCGCCCAGAACGCTCAGCTGCGGAATGGCATCGAGCGCACCGGCGGCGATCTCTACCGCCTGGCTCACGCTGAGCTCTTTACGCTCTTGCTCGTCCGAACCGTCGAACTCGGCGGAAACGCTATTGCCGGTTAGATTCCAGCCTGCCACGCAGCCTCCTTTCGTCATCGTGCACAAGAGCTCCGGCCCTGCGCAAATTCAAGTCCAACACATAGTACAGCGCCGCGGGGACACAAATCCCCGCGGCGCCCAGCGACCCAATTTGTTATCGGTTGGAGTTTCTGTTGTAGCGAGCCATAAGATAGAGCAGCTGAATAATCGAGGTGAGCGCCGCAGCCACATAGGTAAGCGCGGCGGCCGTCAGCACCTTCTTGGCACCGTTGACCTGTTTGGAGCTCATGCCCGACTGCTCGATATACGCCACGGCGCGGCGGCTGGCGTCAATCTCGACCGGCAGCGTAACGAGCTGGAACAGCACGCTAAACGAGAAGAAGATCAGCGCGAGGGTCGTGAGTCCCGCGATGTTCATAAACAGGCCCATGAGCAGCACGATGGTCCAGGTGTTCTGGGTAAAGTTGACGACCGGCACGAGGGCGGTACGTACCTTCATCATGGCATAGCCGCTTTGACGCTGCGCGGCATGGCCCGCCTCGTGACAAGCGACAGCAACGCTTGCGACCGAGCCGCCCGAACGGTTGGAATCCGACAGATACAGGTTGTTGTCCTGCGGGTTGTAATGGTCAGTGAGCTCACCGGCGACACCCTTGATACCCACGGCATTGCAGCCGTTGGCGTCGAGCATGCGGCGAGCGACCCTGGCGCCCGTGTCGCCGTCCGAGCGAACCTTGGACCACGTCTTGTACGTCGAATTGATATAGCTCTGCGCGGCAAGGCCAAGCACCGTGCAGACGAGAACAACCAGCAGGTACAGCGGGTCGATGCCAAAGCCGTATCCATAGTAATAAGGCATGCGAATTCCTCCGAATCGAGTTACACGTTGGAGGCATTTTACCCATTCGACTGACCAGCAAATCAACATCAATGTTTTGGCAATGTCAGCGAAAACGGCCGAGAGCGAGCAAGGTGACGTGAAAGAGGAGCGACGCGTACTTTGGTACGCGAGCGACGATTGAACGTCAGATTGCCGCTCTCGGCCGTTTGCAGCGTCGAGCTGTTACGCGGTTTGGTAAAACCGCGTAACTATATACCTACAGCAATTCAATTTTGCCATCTTTGACCGTCAACCCCATATTGCCCGAGAGTAAATCGTCCAGGCGCGAACCCACAAGCTCAAAACGCCAGCCTTCGCGCAGGGGGCTCTGCTCGGGATGCTCGATGTAATCGGCCAGGTCATCGCGCGAGGCAATGACCGAGGTCGCCACGCCCGATCGTTCGGCAACCAGGCGGATGAGCGCGTACATCAGGTCCGTCACGCTCTCCAGCTCCGGCGAGATCTGACGGTGCCCGCGCACCATGAGCGGCAGGCGATCGTGCGGGCAGCTCGCGCCGCGCTTGATGGCCATGAGCGCACCGTCCACGTCGCGCTCCCCCAGCTGATCGGTACCGCGAATGCTACGGAACTCCTCAACGCGCACGGGATTGCGCTTAACGAGTGCAAGCAGCGTGTCATCGGACATGACCCACTTGCGCGGGATGTTACGGCGCTCGGCGCGATCCTCGCGCCAGGCGGCGAGCTCGCGCGCGATGCCCAACTGGTGACGGCTGCACGAATTGATGCGTTTGACCTTACGGAACGCCTCGTGGCGATCGGCGCGATAGTGCGACTCGTCAGCCAGCGGGCGCAGCTCGTCGAGTACCCAGTCCACGCGGCCCAGCTCGCGCAGGCGGCTCATCATCTCGGTATAGGCGACGATCAGGTACTTGACGTCATCGATCGCGTACTCAATCTGCTTATCGGTCAGCGGGCGACGCGACCAGTCGGTCAGCGACTCGGTCTTGGGCAGCGAGACGCCGCAAAACGTCTGCACGAGCGCGCCGTAGGAAATCTGCTGGCGCTCGCCCAAAAAGGCGGCGGCCACCTGCGTGTCAAAAATCGGACGCGGCAGCACGCCTACGGTATGGAGCATGACCTCCATGTCCTGCGAGCAAGCATGGAACACCTTGGTCACGCTCTCGTCGGCCATAAGCTCGGCCAGCGGCGACAGGTCGTCGATCACCAGAGGGTCGACCGCGACGCTCTCGGCAGGGGTGGCAATCTGAACCAAACACAGGCGCGGATGGAACGTGCGCTCGCGCAAAAACTCGGTATCGACGGCAATCGCGTCAAACTCACGGGCGCGCTGGCAAAAGTCGAGCAGAGCCTGATGTGTGGAAATGTACATATCAACCCATCGAATAAGGTTAGGCCCGAAAAACACGGGTAGGATAACTGCATTGTCTTACAACTATACTCGGTTAGTCACAGAACGGGAACGTAAGTATGCGCTGCCTTATCATCCACAACCCGGCATCGGGCCCCAGCTCAGATGAAATCTACGCATTCACGCACGCCCTCGCGCAGGGCGGCGACGAGGTCGTGATGCGTTTTATCGGCGATGGCATGGAACCCGAGGACGCCGTGGCAGACGTGCGCGAGTTTGATCGCGTGGTGATTTCGGGCGGCGACGGCACCGTCTCCAACGTGCTCGACCAGATGCGCGGATGCGGCGTCCCCACGCTCGTCTTCCCCTCCGGCACGGCCTGCCTGTTCTTCAACAACATCGGCAATGCCCCTGAGGCGGCGGCGCTTGCCAAGGCTTGCCGCGCCGGTCGCACGGTCAAAGTGGACATGGGCGAGCTCTTTTGGCTCGACGAGAACGGCAGAGAGAAGCGCCACGGCTTTATCATCATCGCCGGCTCGGGCTTCGACGCCGAGATCATGATGAAGGCCGCTCCCACCAAAAACGACATCGGCGAGATCGCCTACTTCCTGTCCGCGCTTGCCACGCCCAACCCCACGGTGGCGCACTTTACGATTGAGCACGACGGCATTGTCGAGGAGCTCGATGGCATCTGCTGCATGGCGGGCAATACCTCGGTCATCCAAAACGACATCAACCTGTTCCCCGACTGCCGCATGAACGATGGCATGGTCGACATTGCGGTCATCGAACCCGTGCGCACCGTGCAGCTGCTGCCTACTGTGATCACCGCTGCGCTTGACCCCGCTGGCAAGGTACTCGGGCGCCCGCAGTTCAAGATCATCCAGACCAAGGAAGCCAAGATCACCTGCACCCCGTCGCTGGGCATGCAGTTCGATGGCGAGATTATCTCCAGCAATTCGGGCGTCTTTGGAGCCCGCGCGCTTCCGCAATGCCTCGACCTCATCGTCGACGAATTCTCACCGCTCGGAAAATAGGAGGACCCCATGAACGACAATCCCCTGATCGGCTTTATTGTCATCGTCTTGGCCATGCTCGTCGGTTACGCCATCAACGTGATTCACCGCCGAAAGAAGTAAATCCACATTGGTATGATATTCATCCAGTTATCGACTCTCCCGCTGTTTATGCAAATCCTAAACAGCGGGAGAGTTTTCTTTTTGAGCGCCGTCTAATGCTTTATTCAGCTACAGTAAATGCAGGGTGCCTTTATTTAACTAAAACTATAAAATGAGTATTATTATCCGTTCATCGTATATTTCTTCACGCTCATCGAGTAAAAGCTGTTATCGAATGGATACTCTTTACACTTCCTTTAGGCTAGTAGATGTATTTATTAGCTGAAACTCCGTACGGTTTCGCGGGGTTTCAACAGTTGGGAGGGATTATGAGGTTTACTCATCCTGTCAACACGCTCAAGAAGCTCGGCTGCGGCCTTGCGTTTGGAGCAGCGGCCATCATGGCCATGCCGACTTCGGCGCTCGCCTGCACCCAGATCTACATGGGCAGCAAGCTCACGGCCGACGGCAACACGTACTACGGCCGTTCCGAGGACTTCGGTCCGCGCTACATCAAGCACTTTGGCATTGAGCCCGCACACAAGGACGGCAACGAGTACACCTCGGTCGAGTCCGGTTTTGAGTACAAGTCCAAGGGCGCAACCTACCGCTACACCTTCGTTCGCGACAACCCCTCGCAGTGGGAAGATCGCTACGACGCATATTCCGAGGCAGGCATCAACGAGAAGGGCGTCTCCTGCTCTGCCACGTTGAGCACCTCCTATAACGAGAAAGCCGAAGAGGCCGACCCCATCACCGAGGAGACTGGCATTGGCGAATACAGCTATGCCAGCGTCATCCTAGGCGAGAGCGCCACGGCCCGCGAGGGCGTCGAGCTCCTCGGCAGCCTGATTGACGAGCAGGGCGTCTGCTCCAACGACCAGATCATCATTGCCGACAGCACCGAGACCTGGTTGTTCGCCGCGCTTTCCGGCCATCAGTGGATTGCTATGAAGCTCGCCGACGACATCGCCTCGCTCAACCCCAACATCGGCAACCTCACCTATGACGTCGACCTCGACGACACCGAGAACTGCCCCCACTCCG